>NZ_CP177163.1:2537500-2705000 GCF_046736075.1 Stenotrophomonas sp. LGBM10 | reverse complement strand
CGCCGTCCACCTTTACCGCCCGCTCCTTGAGCTTGCGAGAGGCCTCGGAGTTGCTCGGGGTGAGCCCGGCAGCGGTCAACAGGGCGCCGATCCGCAGGCCTTCGGCCGGGATCGCCACTTCCTGCAGCGGCAGCAGGGTCACATCGCCCTGCCCGGTCACGGCGGCATTCCAGCCGGCGATGGCCTGTTCGGCAGCGGCGGCGTCATGGAAGCGGGTGGTCAGTTCACGGGCCAGGCGCAGCTTCACCTCGCGCGGGTTCAACCCGCCCGCCTCGACCTGCGCACGCAGCGCCTTGGCCTCGGCCTCGCTGATATCGAAGGAGAGCAGCTCGATCCAGCGCCACATCAGGTCGTCGCCGATCTTCATGGTCTTGGTGACGATGTCGATGGCCGGTTCGCTGATACCAATATAGTTGTTGAGCGACTTGGACATCTTGGCCACGCCGTCCAGGCCTTCCAGCAGCGGCATGGTCAGCACGATCTGCGGCTTCTGCCCGTAGTGCTCCTGCAGGCCACGGCCCATCAGCAGGTTGAACTTCTGATCGGTACCGCCGAGTTCGACGTCGGCCTCCAGGGCCACCGAGTCGTAGCCCTGCACCAGCGGGTACAGGAACTCGTGCAGGGCGATCGACTGCTGGGCGGCATAGCGCTTGGCGAAGTCGTCGCGCTCGAGCATGCGTGCCACGGTGTGCTGGCCGGCCAGGCGGATCATGTCCGCGGCGCCCATCTTGCCGAACCACTCCGAGTTGAAGCGGACTTCGGTCCTGTCGCGGTCCAGCACCTTGAAGACCTGGTCCTCATAGGTACGCGCGTTGGCCAGCACGTCGTCCTTGCTGAGCGGCTTGCGGGTGACGTTCTTGCCGGAGGGGTCGCCGATCATGCCGGTGAAGTCGCCGATCAGGAAGATGACCTGGTGGCCGAGGTCCTGGAACTGGCGCAGCTTGTTCAACAGCACGGTATGGCCCAGGTGCAGGTCCGGGGCGGTGGGGTCGAAGCCGGCCTTGACCCGCAGGGGACGGCCGCTTTCCAGGCGCTGACGCAGCTCCTCGGACTTGAGGATCTCATCGGCGCCACGACCGATCAGGGCAATGGCTTCTTCAATCGAGGACACGTGACAACTCCCGGCAATGCCTTATTTACATGAATGACGTTAATTACAAGTTAACCGCAAGCGCTTCACAAAAGCCAATAGGCACAAGGGTTTGACGCACTATTTATACCTGTCTATGTTACCGACGTTTGGGCCCGCGCTCCCGGGCCAGCCAGGAACAGACCGACGATGCTGAACTCCGATCAAGGCCGCGCGCGCAAGCAGCGCTTCAAGGAACGCCTTCACGTCCTTCACGACACCGCCCTCCATCGGAAGCTCAAACAGCATCTGCCCGCGGCCTTCAACCAGCGCTGGACCCGCCGCCACTGGATGCACGCCAGCCTGTTCGCCACCATTGGCGCGCTGGTAGCCACCATCGTCCCCGGTTTCTCGCACACCATCGAGTCGCCCTATTCCGAGGGCCACGCCACGCTGGCCCTGCCGTTGCCGCCGCTCTCGCAGGAACGCCGCCTGCAGACCCCGGGCGACAGCTGGCAGGTGCTGCGCGTGCAGCGCGGCCAGACCCTGAGCAACCTGTTCGACGAGGCCGGCATCCCGGCCACGGTGATGCACCAGGTGCTGGAGCACCCCGGCGCGCGGCAGGCCCTGACCAAGCTGCGTCCCGGCGCGGAGATCGCCTTCGACCTGCCCCTGTCCGGCGACCTGCGCACGATCCGCTTCGACCGCGATGCCGACAACCGGGTCGAGCTGTCGCTGAAGAACAACCAGATCACCGAGAAGGTGATCAAGCGCGAGTCGTCGACGCGGCGCGTGGTCGCCAGCGGCGAGATCACCAGCTCGCTGTACGCCGCGGCGCGCAAGGCCGGGCTGTCGCCGTCGGCGATCGCCACGATGACCGATGAGATCTTCAAGTACGACATCGACTTCTCCAAGGACCTGCAGCCCGGCGACCGCTTCAGCGTGGTGCTGGACGAGACCTGGCGCGAAGGCGAGAAGGTGGACACCAGCAAGATCCTGGCCGCGACCTTCACCTCGGGCGGCAAGACCTACAGCGGGTTCCGCTTCGACCGCAACGGCAAGTCCGAATACTTCGATGCCAGCGGCCGGCCGCTGAAGAAGAGCTTCATCCGCATGCCGATCCCGTTCGCCCGGCTGAGCTCCAGCTTCGGCGCGCGCAAGCACCCGGTGCTGGGCAAGATGCGCATGCACAAGGGCGTGGACTATGCCGCGCGCACCGGTACGCCGATCATGGCGGCCGGCGATGCCCGCGTGCAGTTCGCCGGCACGCAGCGCGGCTACGGCAACGTGGTGATCCTGGACCACGGCCGCGGCCACACCACGCTGTACGGGCACATGTCGCGCTTCGGTGCGATCAAGACCGGCCAGCGCGTGGCGCAGGGCACGGTGATCGGCTATGTCGGCTCGACGGGGCTGGCCACCGGCCCGCACCTGCACTACGAATTCCGCGTCAACGGCGTGCACCGCAATCCGCTGTCGGTGACGATGCCGCCGCCGGAGCCGCTGCAGGGCAGCGAACTGGCCGCGTTCCGCGCACAGACCGCGCCGGCGCTGGCCCGTATCCAGGGCATGGAGAAGCTGATCTACGCCGATGCCTCACCGGCCGCCGATTCCGCCAAGCCCGCCACGGCCACGGCCAGCGCGGCCAAGCCGGCCAAGCCCAGCCGCGGCTGATCGCCGCGCGGCGGCAACGATGCGCGCGCCGGTGCGCGCATTGACGGCAGCCGCCGCTTGCACGGAAGCTGGGCGCACTCCGTACAAGCGCCCGCCATGACCGCCGTTGATCCGCATACCCCGCTCTACCTGGGCCTGATGTCCGGCACCAGCGCCGATGGCATCGATGCCGCGCTGGTGCAGTTTCCCGCTGAAGGCGGCTGCCGGTTCGTGCATGGGCATACCCATCACTGGGACCCCGCGCTGCGCGCGGAACTGATCGCACTGGGCGAAGGCGGCGACATTGCGTCGCTGGACGCGTTGGGGCGGATCGACGCCGAGGTCGGCATCCAGTTCGCTGCGGCGGCCAATGAACTGCTGCGTGCCAGCGGCGTACAGCGCGCGCAGGTCCGCGCGATCGGCTCGCACGGCCAGACGGTGCGCCACCGCCCACTGGGCGATCCGGCCTTCACCTGGCAGCTGGGCGATGCCAACCGCATCGCCGAGCTGACCGGCATCACCACGGTGGCCGATTTCCGCCGGCGCGACGTGGCCGCCGGCGGGCATGGCGCGCCGCTGATGCCGGCCTTCCACCTGGCGATGCTGGGCACGACCGACGAGGACCGGGCGATCCTCAACCTGGGCGGTATCGCCAACCTGACCCTGATTCCCCGCGACGGTATTCCGCGCGGCTTCGATACCGGGCCGGCCAACGCGCTGATGGATGCGTGGTGCCAGCGCCATCGCGGCACGCCGTTCGATGCCGATGGCGCGTTCGCGGCCAGCGGCCGAGTGGATGACGCGCTGCTGGCCGCCTGGCAGGCCGATCCCTGGTTTGCCCTGCCGCCGCCGAAGAGCACCGGGCGCGAGCAGTTCCATCTGGCGTGGGCGGAGGCGGCGATGGGGGAGCACGCGCTGTCGCCGGCCGATGTGCAGGCCACGCTGCTGGAGCTGACCGCTGCCACGGTGGCCGATGCGCTGCTGGCCCACCTGCCGGGCGCCGCGCGGGTGCTGGTGTGCGGCGGCGGTGTGCGCAATCCGGCGCTGCTGCGGCGGCTGGGCGCGCGCCTGCCGGGCGTGGTCATCGAATCCAGCGCGGTGCATGGGCTGGACCCGGACTACCTGGAGGCGATGGGGTTCGCGTGGCTGGCGCAGCGGACGCTGGACGGCCTGCCGGGGAATCTGCCGAGCGTCAGCGGCGCGCGCGGGCCGCGGATACTGGGCGCGATCCATCTGGCGTAGTGCCGGGCTCTGCCCGGCAGGTGTGCAGGGTGCGGGGCAGCCGGGCGGGGAGTGGCTGGGGCATGGTGCGGAGAGCAGCCGGGCAGAGCCCGGCTCTACGTGGGCGCATGGTGCGGGGGCATTGCGCGGGGGGCAGCCGGGCAGAGCCCGGCTCTACGGGCCTTTGGCGTCGGGGAGGGCCTGGAGGGCGGCGATGGCGTCTGCGAGGGCATTCACTTCGGGGTCGTGGAAGCCGCTGCGGACTTCCAGTTCGCTGGCGAACAGGCCCTGTTCGAGCAGCACCATGCAGGTGTGTTCACGGGTCCAGCCGCGCGCCACGGCAACGCGGCGGATGCGCTCGTTCAACAGCGGGTCCAGATCCCGCAGCAGCAGATCGACCATTGTTTTCCCCCGTTGGCAACGCACCGCCCCCACGGCACAACGGGGTCGATCATGGCCCAGCGGGGGACGCCGGGCAACCGGCCGCTCAGGCCTGGGCGGCGCGTCGGCGCTGCTGCACGATCAACAGCGCGCACAGGATCACCACCGGAATGGCGATGAGCGCGGTGCCGATGAAGAACAGGGCGTACCCCTCCAACAGGGTGCGACCCTGCGCCAGGGTCTGCACGGACCAGCCGGAGAAGCCCTTCAATGCCTTGCCCGGCATGGCGTAGAACGAGCTGAGCAGGGCGTACTGAGTGGCGGTGTAGCCGATGCTGGTCAGGCTGGACATGTAGGCGATGAGCGCCGTGCCTGCGAAGCCGCCGGAGATGTTGTCGATGGCCATCGCGATGGCGAAGTGGGTCGGGTCCGGCCCGGTGTAGGCCAGCCAGGCGAAGGCCAGGTTGGAACACGGCCCCAGGACCGCGCCCACCAGCAGGGTGGCCAGCACGCCCCAGCGCACCGAAACCAGGCCGGCAGCGGCAATGCCGATGAAGGTGGCAACCAGGCCGACCGAGCCGCGCACCGCGCCCACCGTGTCCTCGGTGAGACCGAGATCGACGTAGAACGGGTTGGCCATCGGCCCCATGACGAAATCGGCCATGCGGTAGACGCTGATGGCCAGCAGGATCAGGATCGCGCCACTGCGGTGTTCGCGCAGGAAGGCGATGAACGGGCCCACCAGCGCATCGAACAAGCCACGCAGGGTCCACAGCGAGGCGCTCTGGGTCTGGACCGCCAGCTGCGCACGGACCGGCTCGCGGGCCATCACCACCGCGACCACGCCCAGGGCCATCAGCCCGGCCATGATTTCGTAGGAGATCTGCCAGCCCACGCGGGCGGCGATCAACAGGATCAGGGCATCGGTGACCAGCAGCGCGGTGCGGTAGCCCAGCGCGGCCGAGGAGGTGAGCAGGCCCAGCTGCTCACTGTTGTCGGCGCTTTCGATGCGCCAGGCGTCGATGACGATGTCCTGGGTGGCCGAGGCGAACGCCACCACCGTGGCCAGCAGGCCGAACACCAGCATGTGCTCCCACGCGATGCCAAGGAACAGCACGTTGCCGCCCTTGGGCTGGACGATGGCCATGCCGACCAAGGCCACGGCGACGACCATCTGGGACAGCAGCATCCAGCCGCGGCGGCGGCCGAAGCGGCCCAGCAACGGGGCATCGACCTTGTCCACGATCGGCGCCCACAGGAACTTCATCGAATAGGCCAGGCCCACCCACGACAGGAAGCCGATGGTGTCCAGCTCGATGCCTTCCTTGCGCATCCAGAAGCCGAGCGTGTTGCCGACCAGGTAGATCGGCAGGCCCGAGCTGAAGCCGAGCAGCAGCATGGCCAGGACCTTGCGCTGGCGCAGGTTGGCCAGCACCCGCTGCCACGGGCGGCGCGGCTTGGCGGCCGCCTCACTCATGGCGCGTAGTCCACCGTGAACGGCGCATGGTCGGAGAAGCGCTCATCGCGGTAGATCGAGCAGCCACGCAGGCGCTCGCGCAGGCCGGGGCTGACGAACTGGTAGTCGATGCGCCAGCCCACGTTGTTGGCGCGGGCCGCGCCGCGGTTGCTCCACCAGGTGTAGTCCTCGCCCTGCGGATGCAGCAGGCGGTAGGCATCGGTCCAGCCCTGCCCGGCGGCGATGTCCAGCGCCTGCCCGGCGTCCGCGCACTGGCCGTTGAGCCAGTCGCGCTCGGGCGGCAGGCAGCCGGAGTTCTTCTGGTTGGACTTCCAGTTCTTGATGTCCAGCGCCGAGCGCACGATGTTCCAGTCGCCGCACAGCACGTAGTCGCGGCCGCTGGCCAGCCATTCGGCCAGGATCGGGCGCAGCCACTCCATCACTTCGTACTTGAAGCCCTGGCGCAGGTCGCCCGAGCTGCCCGACGGGATATAGAAGGAGACCACGCTGAGGTTGCCGTAGCGGGCCTCGATGTAGCGGCCTTCGTCGTCGAACGGCGCCCAGCCCAGCGAGGTGATCACCTGGTCGGGCTCACGCCTGCTGTAGATGGCCACGCCGCTGTAGCCCTTCTTGGTGATGGCGTCGCGGTAGAAGCAGTGGTGGCCGTCCGGGCGGAACATCGGGTCGGTCAGCTGGTCTTCCTGGGCCTTGGTCTCCTGGATGCACAGCACGTCGGCGTCCTGGGCGCGGAACCAGTCGAGGAAGCCCTTGGTGGCGGCGGAACGGATGCCATTGGCATTGAAACTGATGATGCGCATGCTGACCCGGGTCTGGAGCGGTAACCGGCAAAGCATACCGGGTTGCCCCCCGGCCCGGCTGGCCGGATCCGGCCGTTGCAGGCCCTGCGACCGCCTGGCACGAGCCTGAATTGCCGCCCATGCATTAGGATTTGCGCTCCAAATGAATTGAATAGAGTCTAGATGAGCGACCATCGCCACCGTTTTCTGCAACTGGCCCTGACCGCCGACGCCCTGCGCTTCGGCCAGTTCACCCTGAAGTCCGGGCGCCTGAGCCCCTATTTCTTCAACGCCGGCCGTTTCGATTCCGGCGCCCGCATGGCCCAGCTGGCCGCCTGCTATGCCGATGCCGTGGAAGCCACCGGGCTGAAGTTCGACGTGGTGTTCGGGCCGGCCTACAAGGGCATCCCGCTGGCCACCGCGACCGCCTGCGAGTTCGCCCAGCGTGGGCGCGACCTGCCGCTGAGCTTCAACCGCAAGGAAGCCAAGGACCACGGCGAAGGCGGCAATCTGATCGGCGCCGACATGAATGGCAAGCGCGTGCTGATCGTTGATGACGTGATCACCGCCGGCACCGCCATCCGCGAGGCGCTGGCCATCATCAAGGGCGCCGGTGGCACCCCGGCCGGGATCGTGGTGGCGCTGGACCGCCAGGAGATCGCCTCGGAAACCGACCTGCGCTCGGCCGCCCAGGCCGTGGCCGAGGAAGCCGGCATTCCGGTGGTGGCGGTGGCGACGCTGGCCGACCTGCTTGATTTTGCCTCCGGAAATCCGGAACTTGTGGGGTACAGGCAGCCGCTGGAGGACTATCGTTCCCGCTACGGCAGCCGTCCTACGCGCTGACAGCAGGGGGCTGTCCACCATGTCCAGGATTTCCGCCATTGCCGTGATCGGCCTGCTGCTGGCGTCGCCGGTGCTGTGGGCGCAGGCGCAGAAGGCACGCAGCGATGTGCCGGCCAAGCCGAAGAAGCTGTACTGCTGGAACCAGGGCAACGAGCGGATCTGCAGCGATGCGCTGCCCCAGGACGCGGTGAACGCCGCGCGTGAGGAGTTCAGCGTCAACAGCGGCCTGCGTCGCGGCGAGGTGCAGCGCGCGATGACCGACGAGGAACGCGCCGGTGCGGCGGTGGAAGCCGCCCAGCGGCAGCTGGACCTGGCTGCCGAGCAGACCCGCCAGCGCACCGAGCAGGCAATGCTGGCCACGTATGAGAACGAGGCGGACCTGCGCCGCGTCTTCGTCGAACGGACCGGCATCCTGGACAACAACATCCAGACCGCCCACTACAACGTGGCCAGCCTGCGCGATGCGCTGGTGACGCTGCTGTCGACGGCGGGCAACCGCGAGCTGGCCGGATCGCCGGTAGCCGACAAACAGGCCGCGGAGATCCGCCAGCGCCACACCGAACTGCTGGCGCAGAAGCGCATGCAGGCCTCGTTCGAGCAGCAGCGCACCGCGCTGGATGCGGAGATCGAGGAAACGCTGCAGCGGTATCGGTTGTTGAAGGGCGTGGCGAGCGATCCCCGCGGGTAGGCGACCGGGCCGTACCCGGCGCCGAGGCCAGGACGAAAGGGGCGGATGCGAAGGCATCCGCCCTTTTTCTTTATGCACTCTTTACGCGCCGCCGGCCTGGCGGGCGTGGAGCGTTTACGCCCGGGAGGACCACCATGCTCGCCTGACGTGGAGTGGTTCCACCTGGACGTCCCATGAGCCTGTATCCGACTGTGTTTCCCGCCGCGAGCGCCGACCGGCGCCGATCGCGTGCGCGTGCTGCCGGTGCGCCCCGCACCGTGCCCTCCCCTTCCCGCATCTGAGGCCACGACCATGCCTGCCTGGCTTTCCCTGGTGTGCGGCGTGCTGGTGCTCGTCGCCGCCGCCTACCTGCTGTATGTCGTGCTTCGGCCCGAAGCGTTCTGACCGGAGCCGACCATGACCGAGATCCTGTTGATCCTGCTGGCCAGCATCGTGCTGGCCTTCCCGCTCGGGCTGTACCTGGCCCGGGTCATGCGTGGCGCGCCGATGCGCGGCGACGCTCTGTTCGGGTGGGTGGAGAAACCGCTGTACCGGCTGCTCGGGGTGAACCCCGGGCGCGGCATGTCCTGGCGCGGCTATGTCGGCGCGTTCCTGCTCAGCAACGTGGTCATCGCCGCGCTGGTGCAGGCGGTGTTCATGACCCAGGCCTGGCTGCCGTTCAATCCCGACCAGATCCCCAACATGCGCTGGGACACCGCGCTGCACACGATGGTGTCGTTCCTGACCAACACCAACCAGCAGCACTATTCGGGCCAGGCACAGCTGTCCTACTTCGCGCAGATGACCGCGATCACCGGCCTGCAGGTGGTGACGCCGATGATGGGTCTGGCACTGGTGGTGGCGACGCTGCGGGCACTGTTCGGTGCGCGCCCGGACGAGCCCGCGCCCGGCCAGGCCAGCCTGCTGCCGGCCGACCGCCGCATCAACGTGGGCAACTACTACGCCGACGTGGTGCGCGCCTGTGTCCGCTTCATGCTGCCGCTGTGCCTGCTGTGGGCGGTGCTGCTCACCAGCCAGGGCGTACCGTCCACGCTGGCCGGCGGCCCGACCGCCACGCCGATCGACGCCGCAGCAGGCATGGAGGCACAGAAGCTGCCGCTCGGCCCGGTCGCGGCGATGGTCGCGGCCAAGCAGCTGGGCACCAATGGCGGCGGCTGGTACGGCCCCAACAGCAGCATGCCGCTGGAGAACCCGACCCCGTTGTCCAACGCGCTTGAGCTGATCGGCATCCTGCTGATCCCGATCGCGGTGGTGTTCATGCTGGGCGCGTTCACCGGCCGCAAGCGCCTGGCCGGGCTGGTGTTCGGCTGCATGCTGGCGATGTCCAGCGTCTCGGTGGCGGCCACGGTCTGGCTGGAAGGCCATTCGGCCACGGCCGCCAGCCCGCTGCTGATGGAAGGCAAGGAGGTGCGCTTCGGTGCCGACGGTACCGGCCTGTGGGCCGCGATCACCACCCAGGTGTCCAACGGCTCGGTCAACGGCATGCACGATTCACTGAGCCCGCTGGCCGGTGCGGTGCCGATGATCAACATGCTGGTCAACGCGATCTGGGGCGGCATCGGCTGCGGCCTGCAGCAGTTCATCGTCTACCTGCTGCTGGGCGTGTTCCTGGCCGGCCTGATGACCGGCCGCACGCCGGAACTGCTGGGCCGCAAGCTGGAAACCCCGCAGATCCGCCTGCTGGCGCTGCTGGTCCTGCTGCAGCCGATCACCATCCTGGCCTTCACCGCAGTGACGCTGGCGATCCCGGCGATCACCGGCACCTCCAACCCCGGCTTCCACGGCGTCAGCCAGGTGTTCTACGAGTACGTGTCGGCCTTCGCCAACAACGGCTCGGGCTTCGAGGGGCTGGGCGATGCCACGGTGTGGTGGAACCTGAGCTGCACCCTGGTGCTGCTGCTGGGCCGCTACCCGGTGCTGGTGATTCCGCTGATCGTGGCCGCGCAACTGGCCGCCAAGCGGCAAGCGCCGGAATCGGCCGGCACCTTGCAGATCGAAACCCCGACGTTCGCGCTGACCCTGATTGCGCTGATCGCCATCCTGACCGTACTGCAGTTCATGCCGGCGCTGGTCCTTGGCCCGGTGGCCGACCACCTGTCGCTGACGCTGCACTGAGACACGACCCCATGAGCACCTATCCGTTGAATGCTTCCACCCACCGCCACCCGCGCCTGCTCGACGGCGCCGGCTGGCGGCGCGCCCTGCGCGATGCGGTCATCAAGCTCTCGCCCCGGCACCTGCTGCACAGCCCGGTGATGGCCGTGGTGATGGCCGGTACCGTGGTCAGCCTGCTGGTGACCCTGACCGGCAACGCGCCGCTGGGCTTCGGCCTGGCGGTCACCGGCATCCTGCTGCTGACCGTTCTGTTCGGCAACTTCGCCGAGGCCGTCGCCGAAGCGCGCGGCCGTGGCCAGGCCGCGTCGCTGCGCCGTGCCCGCCAGGACCTCACCGCACGGCGCCTGGCCGCCGCGCATCCTGGCGCGGCCGAAACCCATGTCCCGGCAGCCGAGCTGCGCCCCGGCGACCACGTGATCGTCAGCGCCGGTGAGCTGGTGCCGGCCGATGGCGAGATCGTGCAGGGCCTGGCCACCATCAACGAGGCCGCCGTGACCGGCGAATCGGCACCGGTGCTGCGCGAGGCCGGCACCGACCGCAGCGGCGTGATCGGCGGCACCAAGGTGCTGTCCGACGAGATCGTGGTGCGCATCACCGCCGAGCCGGGCCACAGCTTCCTGGACCGGATGATCGCCCTGGTTGAAGGCGCCAACCGCCAGAAGACCCCCAATGAGATCGCGTTGACCCTGCTGCTGGCGGCGATGACGCTGACCTTCCTGGTGGTGGTGGCGACGCTGCCGGCGATCGGCGCGTTCGTTGGCGTGAAGGTGGACCCGCTGCTGCTGATCGCGCTGCTGGTGTGCCTGATCCCGACCACCATCGGCGGCTTGCTGCCCGCCATCGGCATCGCCGGCATGAACCGTGCGCTGGCGGCCAACGTGCTGGCCAAGTCCGGCAAGGCGGTGGAAGTGGCCGGCGACGTGGACGTGCTGCTGCTGGACAAGACCGGCACCATCACCCACGGCGACCGCCAGGCCACCCACTTCCATGCGCTGGCGGGGATCGATGCGACCCAGCTGCGCGAGGCCGCACTGTTGTCCTCGCTGGCCGACCCGACCCCGGAAGGCAAGTCCGTCGTGCGCCTGGCGCGCGAACAGGGCTGCACCACGGCCGAGCCGGCGCAGGCCCAGTACCTGGCCTTCAGCGCACAGACGCGCATGTCCGGGGTGGACCTGGACGGTGGCCGGCGCATCCGCAAGGGTGCCGCCGACGCGATCACGGCCTACGTGCGCGAGCTCGGCGGCAGCGTGCCGGCCGAACTGCCCGGGCGCGTGGAACAGGTGGCGCGCAACGGTGCCACCCCGCTGGTGGTGTGCGAGGGCCGGCACGTGCTGGGCGTGATCGAACTGTCCGACGTGGTCAAGCACGGCATGCGCGAGAAGTTCGCCCAGCTGCGCGCGATGGGCATTCGCACGGTGATGATCACCGGCGACAACCCGCTCACCGCAGCGGCCATCGCGGCCGAGGCCGGTGTCGACGACTACATCGCCGAGGCCCGCCCCGAGGACAAGCTGGCACGCATCCGCGCCGAGCAGGCCGGCGGGCGGCTGGTGGCGATGGTGGGCGACGGCACCAACGACGCCCCCGCGCTGGCCCAGGCCGATATCGGCCTGGCGATGAACTCGGGCACGCAGGCCGCCAAGGAGGCCGGCAACATGGTCGACCTGGACTCGGACCCGGCCAAGCTGCTGGCGGTGGTGGAAGTGGGCAAGCAGCAGCTGATCACGCGCGGCGCGCTGACCACCTTCTCGCTGGCCAACGATGTGTCCAAGTACTTCGCGATCCTGCCGGCGCTGTTTGCCTCGACGCTGCCGGCGATGGCCACGTTGAACGTGATGCACCTGTCCAGCCCGCGCAACGCGGTGCTGGCGGCGCTGATCTTCAACGCGCTGGTGATCCCCGCGCTGATTCCGCTGGCGCTGCGCGGCGTGCGTTTCCGCCCGGCCACGGCGACAACGCTGCTGCGCCGGAACATGCTGGTGTATGGGCTGGGCGGTGTGTTGCTGCCTTTCGCGGCCATCAAGTTGATCGACCTCCTCCTCGTCTCGGTATTCGGCGCATGAACCGCTCGCTCGCTTCCTCCCTCTCCCACGCGTCGCCGTCCCGTGCGACACCCTCGTCCACCCTGCAGCAGGACAGCGCGTGGCGTCCGGCGATCATGCTGGGCCTGGGCAGCCTGCTGCTGCTCGGCCTGGCCTACGCGGTGGCCGCCACCGGTGCCAGCCGGCTGCTGTTCCCGGCGCAGGCCGATGGCAGCCTGCTGCTGCGTGATGGCCAGGTGCGTGGCTCGCAGCTGATCGCCCAGCCGTTCGTGGGCGACGGCTACTTCCAGGCGCGCCCCTCGGCGGCCGGTTACGACCCGATGGCCGCCGCCGGCAGCAACCTGGCACGCAGCAACCCGGCCCTGCAGGAGCGTGTGCGCGAGGCAACGAAGGCGGTCGCCCAGCGCGAGGGCATCGCCGTGGCGCAGGTGCCCGGCGACCTGGTCACCCAGTCCGGTGCGGGCATGGACCCGGAGCTGTCCCCGGCGGCGGCAGCGGTACAGGTGGCGCGTGTGGCGCGCAGCCGTGGCCTGCCCATCGACCAGGTGCAGACGCTGGTGCAGGCACATACCCAGGGCCCGCAATGGGGCGTGTTCGGACAGCCGCGGGTCAACGTGATGACCTTGAACACCGCGCTCGACGCGCAGCTGGCCAACACTGCGCGCCACGGCACGCCTTGATGCGCCGCGTACCGTCGCAGGTGCACAATCGCCACCCATGAGTGACTCCCGTACCCGCCAGGCCGATGCCCTGGTTGAAGGACTGCAACGTGAAGCCGGCGGCAAGCTCACCGTGTTCCTCGGTGCCGCACCCGGCGTAGGCAAGACATTCAGCATGCTCAGCCGCGCGCACGAGCAGTTGCGTCGCGGCGTGGACGTGGTGATCGGGCTGGTGGAAACCCACGGGCGCGCCGAAACCTCGGCGCTGCTGGAGGGACTGCCGAAGGTGCCGCTGATGCACTGCGAGTACCAGCACTTCGAGCTGCTGGAAATGGATCTGGATGCGATCCTCGCGCGCCGCCCGGCGCTGGTGCTGGTGGACGAACTGGCCCACCGCAACGTGCCAGGCAGCCGCCACGAACGGCGCTGGCAGGACGTGATGGAGCTGCTGGAAGCGGGCATCGACGTCTGGACCACGGTCAACATCCAGCACCTGGAAAGCCTCAACGACGTGGTCATGCGGATCACCGGCGTGCGGGTGTTCGAGACCGTGCCCGACGCGGTGCTGGACCGCCTGCACGACATCGTGCTGGTGGACCTGCCACCGCGCGAGCTGATCGAGCGCCTGCAGCAGGGCAAGGTATACGTGCCCGAACAGGCGGCGCAGGCGCTGCAGGCGTTCTTCTCGCCGGCCAACCTGACCGCATTGCGCGAACTGGCGATGCAGGAGGCGGCCGACCGGGTCGACAGCAGCCTGCGCGAAACCCGCGCCGCGCGGGGCGAAGGCAACCTGCCGCTGCGCCGCCGCGTGCTGGTGGCGATCGATGGCGGTGGCCAGAGCGAGTACCTGGTGCGGGTTGGACGGCGCATCGCCGAGCGCCGCGATGCACCGTGGACGGTGGTCACCGTGCAGGGCCGCCGCCAGGATGAAGACACGCGGCGCGAAATCGATGCCGCGTTCGCGCTCGCACGCCGGCTCGGCGGCGAGGCCGAGCTGCTGCACGGCAACAGCATCGCCGATGCCCTGCTCGACCATGCCGCGCACAACAGCGTATCCACCCTGGTGCTGGGCCGCACCCGTGAGCGGCCGGTGGCGCGGATGCTCAACCGCACTCTTACCCAGCAGTTGATCCAGCGCGGCGCGCACTACGAGATCACCATCATCGGCACGCCGCAGGCGCGTGCCCGCGCGCGCCGCACCGGATTGGCGATCGCCAACCGCAGCGCCGGCCAGGACACGCTGCTGGCGGTGGGCGCCACCGCGCTGGCCTGCCTGGTCGCATTGATTGCCGAGCGCTGGGTAGGCCTCTACGACCTGTCGATGGTGTTCATCGTGGCGGTGGTGATGGTGGCCGCGCGCAGCCGCACCAGTGCGGCGGTGATCGCCGCGGCGCTGTGCTTCCTGGCGTACAACTTCTTCTTCATCGCCCCGCGCTTCACCTTCGCCATCAGCGCGCGCCAGGGCGTGATCACCGTCTTCCTGTTCCTTGCCGCCGCGCTGGTCGCCGGCCGCCTGGCCTCGCGCCTGCGCATGCAGGTGGTGGCGCTGCGTGCGGCCAACCGGCATGCCCATGCACGCCAGGCGCTGGGCCGCGAACTGACCCGTGCGCCGAGCAATGAGCAGGTTGCCCAGGCCGGCCGGGAAGCGCTGGAACAGGCGCTGGATGCGCCGGCGTGGCTGCGCATCGGCCAGGACACCAGCACCAGCGGCAGCGCCGCGCCGGGCGAGACCGACCTGGCCGCCGCCGACTGGGCCTTCCGCCACGGGCAGCCGAGCGGCCGCTTCACCGATACCCTGGCCGGCGCGGAGTGGTGGTTCCTGCCGCTGCTGGATGGCGAGGACCGGGCGATCGGCGTGGCCGGCATGCGCTTTCCGCGCACCACCGTGCGGCTGGTACCCGAGCAGCGCCAACTGGCTGCGGCAATGGTGGACGACATCGCCCAGGCCGCGCTGCGCACGCAGCTGGTGGCCGACCTGGAAACGGCCCATGTCAGCAACGAGACCGAGCGGCTGCGCTCGGCCCTGCTGTCGTCGGTGTCGCACGACCTGCGTTCGCCGCTGGCCGCGATGATCGGCTCGGCCGACAGCCTGTCCAGCTATGCCGACGCGATGGATGCCGCCGACCGCCACGCGCTGCTGGACACGATCCTGATCGAAGGCGAGCGGCTGGACCGGTACATCCAGAACCTGCTCGACATGACCCGGCTCGGGCACGACGGCCTGAAGATCAACCGCGACTGGATCGGCGTGGACGAGCTGGTCGGCTCGGCCGCACGTCGCCTGCAGCGCTACCAGCCCGACGTGCAGCTGAAACTGGACATTCCGGCCACGCTCGCGCCGATCTGGGTGCACCCGGCGCTGGTCGAGCAGGCGGTGTTCAACGTGATGGAGAATGCCGCCAAGTTCTCCCCGCCCGGCGCGGCGGTGGAGGTGCAGGCACGGCTGGTGGAGGGCGAACTGCGCATCGACGTGCTTGATGCCGGCCCCGGCATTCCCGACGAGGAGCGCGCGCGCATCTTCGACATGTTCTACAGCGTGGAGCGCGGCGACCGCGGCCGCCACGGCACCGGGCTGGGCCTGACCATCTGCCAGGGCATGATCGGCGCGCATGGCGGCAGCGTGCAGGCGCTGCCGGGGCGCGATGGACGCGGTACCCTGATCCGCATCACGCTGCCACTGCTGCAACCCCACCCTGCCGATGACAACGACGACTCCTGACCCTTCTTCCGGCGTGCCGCCCGCACGCGTGCTGGTGATTGACGACGAAGCGCAGATCCGCCGCTTCCTCGACATCAGCCTGCGCGCGCAGGGCTATGCGGTGCAGCAGGCTGCCACGGGCCAGGAAGGGCTGGCGTTGCTGGCCACCGACGGCAGCGACCTGGTGATCCTGGATATCGGCCTGCCGGACATGGAGGGCCACCTGGTGCTGGCCGAGCTGCGCCAGTGGAGCCAGGTGCCGGTGATCATGCTGACCGTCCGTGCCGGCGAAGCCGAGAAGGTACGGGCGCTGGACAACGGTGCCAATGACTACGTGACCAAGCCGTTCGGCACCCAGGAACTGATGGCCCGCGTGCGGGCGCTGCTGCGTTCGCGCACGGTATCCAGTGACGGCGCCCTGCCGCACTTCGACGACGGGCACCTGCACATCGACCTGGCCCGCCGCGAGGTTCACCTGGACGGCGAGCCCGTGGCGCTGACCCGCAAGGAGTACGCGCTGCTGTCGCTGCTGCTGCGCAATGCCGGGCGCGTGGTGACCCAGCCGCAGATCCTGGCGGAGATCTGGGGCCCTACCCACCAGCACGACACGCACTACCTGCGCATTCTGGTCGGCAAGCTGCGCCACAAGCTGGGCGATTCCGCACTGGATTCGCGCTATCTGTTCACCGAACCGGGCGTGGGGCTGCGGTTCAAGGGCTGACGCGCGGCCATCAGCCAGGTAGGTGCCGGCCGCTGGCCGGCTGCTCGCATCACACAGGACGTGGCGCCGGCCAGCGGCCGGCACTACCTATCAGAAACCCAGCTCCACACCGGGCAGCAGCGGCTGCAGCTGGGCGCGGAACAAGGCCTTGATCCGCTCCAGTGCCGCTTCGTCGTCGGCCTCGAAGCGCAGCACCAGCACCGGCGTGGTGTTGGACGCGCGCACCAGGCCCCACCCGTCCGGGAAGTCCGCGCGCAGGCCATCGATGGTCGACAGGCGCGCACCGAAGAACGGCGACTCGTCGCCCTGCGCGGCCGACACGAACAGCGACACCAGCGCATGCGGCGTGCCCGATTCCACCGGCACCTTCAGCTCCGGCGTGGACACGCTGTCGGGCAGTTCCTCGAACACCTCCGACGGCGATTCATCGCGCTGGGCCAGGATCTCCAGCAGGCGCGCGGCGGCATACAGGCCGTCGTCGAAGCCGAACCAGCGTTCCTTGAAGAAGAAGTGGCCGCTCATCTCGCCGGCCAGTTCGGCGTCGGTCTCACGCATCTTGGCCTTCATCAGCGAATGGCCGGTCTTCCACATCAGCGGGCTGCCGCCGTTGCGCAGCACGTAGTCGGACAGCTTGCCGCTGCACTTCACATCGTAGATGACCAGCGCACCCGGATTGCGCATCAGCACATCGGCGGCGAACAGCATCAGCAGACGATCCGCGTAGATGATCTTTCCCTCGCGGGTGACCACGCCCAGGCGGTCGCCATCGCCGTCGAAGGCCAGGCCGATGTCCGCGTCGAAGCGCTTCACGGTCTGGATCAGGTCGTCCAGATTGCGTGGATCGCTCGGATCGGGATGATGATTCGGGAAGGTGCCGTCCACATCGCAGTACAGCGGAATGACCTCCGCACCCACCGCCTCCAGCAGCGGCTGGGCCAGTTCACCGGCCACGCCGTTGCCGGCATCGGCCACCACCTTGAGCGGGCGGTCCAGCTGCACATCGTCGGCGATGCGCTGGATGTAGTCGGCGTTGACCTCGCGGGTCTGGAAGCTGCCCGGCTCGGCGGCCACGTGCAGCTGGCCGTCGCGGATGCGCTGGTACAGCTCGGTGATGGCATCGCCGGACAGCGTTTCGCCGCCCACCACGATCTTGAACCCGTTGTAGTCCGGCGGGTTGTGGCTGCCGGTGACCGCCACGCAGCTGCCGGCACGCAGGTGATAGCTGGCGAAGTACACCACCGGCGTGGGCGCCAGACCGATGTCGATGACATCGCAGCCGGCGCGGCGCAGGCCTTCGATCAGCCCGGCGGTCAGGTCCGGGCCGGACAGGCGGCCATCGCGGCCGACCACGATCTCGCGCAGCCCCTGCACCTGCAGCACCGAACCGATCGCCTGGCCGATCAGCGCGGCCACCTTCGGGGTCAGGTCGCGGCCGACCACGCCACGGATGTCATAGGCGCGGAAAATATCGGCGGCGATGTCCTCGGCCGGCACCTGCGGCACCGGCGGCGGCGTCGCTTCGGTGCCCGCAGCGGGCACGAGCGGCGCCTGCTCCAGGCTCTCGCGCAGCGTGGGACCATCGCCCTGCTCGTCGGCGCCGGCAGCGCGTCGACGCGGCAACGGCACCTTGCCCTTGCCGAGCAGCACCAGGGCGGCCATCACCAGCAGCAGCAGCGCCACCACCCCGCTCGGGATCGGGCCAAGGCCCATCGGGCCCGGATCCACATCCGGCACGGCGGCCGCCAGGCGGAAGCCGCTGGTGCCGATCGGCCGTGCCAACCCTTCGGCACCGCCGGCCATCTCGCCGGCCCCCTGCTCCACCACGTTGAACGTTCCCTGGCGCAACGCCAGGTAGCCGGTCGACGGCACCTGCACGGCGTCGAAGGCACTGGTCAGGCGCAGCAGCGGCTGGCGCACGTACACCACCGCCGGCCCCTGCGGGCCCAGCGTGACCGTGCTGGCCAGGCCCAGCCGTTGGCCGCCGGCATCGCGCACCACGCGCAGCACGGTCTTGCCACCTTCATCGGCGAGGGCCGCCTCAAGCAGGGCCAGGCGCGAGTAGCCAAAGGCCTTCGGGTCGGCATAGGCCGCGTCCAGGCCGGCGCCCAGCACCTGCACCTCTTCCACGCCCGGCCAGCCTTCGCGGATGGCCACCGCGCTGGCATCGGCATCGCCGCTGGCCAGGGCCGCCACCACACGTTCGCTCTTGAGCACCTTCTGCAGCTGCGCCGCCTGCGTGGTCAGTGCCGTCTGCAGGCCCTGCACGATGGCGTCGCGCGATGCCTCCAGCGTCTCGCCCGCCGAGGCCTGCCGCCACTGCCGCACACCGGTGTAACCGAACCAGATCGCCAGCAGCACCAGCGCACCGGCCAGCAGCGGCGCCGAGCGTCCGATCGCCAACGGTGACTGTCCTTCCGCCTTCGCCTTGCTCATGGATGCTTTCCCCTGTCAGCGCACCCCGGTATGGCCGAATCCACCCGTTCCCCTGGCGCTGTCGCTGAAAGTATCCACTACCTGCAGGCCCACGCGTGCAATCGGCAGCACCACCAGCTGCGCGATGCGATCACCCGGCTGCAGGGTGAAGGCCTCGCGCCCCCGGTTCCAGGCGCTGATCAACAGCGGGCCCTGGTAGTCGGCATCGATCAGCCCGGTGCCGTTGCCCAGCACGATGCCGTGGCGGTGGCCCAGCCCGGAGCGCGGCAGCACCACGGCGGCCAGGTTCGGGTCGGCGATGTGGATGGCGATGCCGCTGGGAATCAGCGCCGTGTCGCCGGGCTGCAGCGTCAGTTCGGTTTCCAGCGCCGCACGCAGATCCAGCCCGGCGCTGTGTTCGGTGGCATAGGCCGGCAGCGGCCAGGTATCGCCGAAGCGCGGGTCGAGCAGCTTCACCTGCAGCGGCTGCAGGGGGGAATCGATGGTCATGCGTGCAACCTCTGGGCAATCAGGGACAACAGTTGTTCGGCCAGGCGGGCCTTGGAGGTACCGGGGAATGCCTGCTCCCCGCCCTGCCAGTACGCGGTGGCCGCGTTTTCATCGCTTTCGAAGCCGCCGTTGCTGATGCCCACCTGGTTGGCGATCACCAGGTCCAGGCGCTTGTCCACCAGCTTGCCGCGCGCGTACTTCTCCACATCGTGGGTTTCGGCGGCAAAGCCGACCACCAGCTTGAGCGAGTTGGTCTGCGCGGCCACCTCGGCCAGGATGTCCGGCGTGCGCACCAGCTCCAGCGTCAACGTCTGGGTACCGGCGGTCTTCTTCAGTTTCTGCGGGGCCACCTGGCGCGGCGTGTAATCGGACACCGCCGCCGCACCGATGTAGATGTCGGCCGGCAGCGCGCCCAGCACGGCGGCGCGCATCTGCGCGGCCGAGCGTACGTCCACGCGCTGCACGCCCGGCGGTGTGGCCAGGTGCACCGGGCCGCTGACCAGCACCACCTGCGCGCCGAGGCGGGCGGCGGCGGCGGCGAGCGCATAGCCCATCTTGCCGCTGCTGCGGTTGCCCACGTAGCGCACCGGGTCCAGGTCTTCATAGGTGGGGCCGGCGCTGATCAGCACGCGCAGGCCCTTCAATTCGGCTGTTTCCGCGTGGGCTGCGGCAGGCGCCTGCAGCTGCGCCAGCGCGGCCACGATGGCGTGCGGCTCGCTCAGCCGGCCCGGGCCGGATTCGCCTTCGGCCAGCGGGCCATCTTCCGGGCCGATCACCTGGGCGCCGCGCTCGCGCAGCAGGCCGATGTTGGCCTGCGTGGCCGGGTGCAGCCACATGCGGTGGTTCATCGCCGGGCACACCGTGAGCGGTGCGGTGGTGGCCAAGCACAGCGTGGTGACCAGATCATCGGCATGGCCGTGCGCCAGCCGCGCCAGCAGGTCGGCGGTGGCCGGGGCGACCACGACACGGTCGGCCCAGCGGGCCAGCTCGATGTGGCCCATCGCCTGCTCGGCCGCACTGTCCCACAGGGTGGTGCGGGTGGGCTGGCCGGACAGCGCCTGGAAGCTCAGCGGCGTCACGAACTGCTGGGCACCGGCGGTCATCGCCACCTGCACCAGGGCCCCGGCATCGCGAAGGCGTCTCACCAACTCAAGCGACTTGTAGGCAGCAATGCCGCCACCCACGCACAACAACAGCTTCTGGCCTTCCAGCGGGCGCGCGGACGCCGAAGAAGCCTGGGGGGAGTCAGCCACCTGCGAATTTCCTGTCGAACCGAGGCGTTTAGCTTACCCGATGGGGTGTGGGAGGCTCATGCCCCAGGGGCATGAAGGGGGTGTTTTTGGTCATGAGCGAAAAGGCCACCGACGTGATGGTCGGCATTTCCTACGCCAGAGCGGGGCCGCCGCTTATGGGCTCCCCTCGTGTTCGGGCAGACACTGCCCACATGGCAATCAAAGACTGGCTCGAAGAGGATCGGCCCCGTGAAAAGCTGCTGGCACGCGGCCCGGGAGCGCTGTCGGATTCCGAGCTCCTGGCACTGTTCATCGGCAAAGGCCCCAAGGGCTCGAACGCTGTTGAAAGCGCCCGCCTGCTGCTGGATGTACATGGCCCATTGCGGCGGCTGATGGACATGGATGCGAACACGCTCAAGAAGCTGCCGGCCCTCGGCCCGGCCAGTGCCTGCAAGCTGATCGCCGCGCTGGAGCTGGCAAGCCGCCATCTGCTGGCCCAGCTCGAACGGGGTGACAGCGTGTGCGACCCGAACTCGGCGGGGCGCTACTTCCAGCAGCGGCTGCGCGCACGCCCGCATGAAGTGTTCGCCGTCCTGTTCCTCGACACGCGCAACCGGACGGTGGCTTATGAAGAGCTGTTCTCGGGCACCATCGATGCGGCAGCCGTCTACCCGCGTGAAGTGCTCCGCCGTGCCCTGCTGCACAACGCAGCGGCAGTGATCGTGGCCCACAACCACCCGTCCGGCCATTCCGAGCCCTCCGCGGCCGACCAGCTGATCACCGCCGAGCTGCAGCAGGCGCTGGGCCTGGTGGGGGTGCGGCTGCTGGACCACGTGGTGGTGGGGGACGGTCCGCCGGTGTCGATGGCCGAGCGCGGCTGGATCACGACGGGCCGGCGCAGGGAGGGCTGAACAGACCGGGCTGCCGGGCCGCCCTGCCTGGCAGTGGAAGCGGTTGCGGGGCCGTTCCCCGCCCCGCTCTGCCCCGGTTCAACGGATCGGGGCGGCTTCTGGGCTAAAATTACCGATTCCGCCGCTCCAGTCTCAAAGCAGGCCTTGTGAAAAATCTCCTCCGCGCCCTGATCAGCCAAGGCATCGAAGCCTTGCGCGCCAACGGCACTTTGCCGGCCGATACCCTGACCCCGGAATTCGTGGTGGAACGCCCGAAGACCCGTGAGCACGGCGATTTCGCCACCAATGCCGCGATGCTGCTGGCCAAGCCGGCGCGCAGCAACCCGCGCGCCCTGGCCCAGGCACTGCTCGATGCGCTGCCCAAGAGCGCCGACGTGGCCCGCGTTGAGATCGCCGGCCCGGGCTTCATCAATTTCCACCTCGCCCCCAGCGCCTACCAGCGCGAAGCGGCCGGCGTGCTGAAGGAAGGGGCCGACTACGGCCACAACCTGAGCGGCAATGGCCGCACCGTGGGCGTGGAGTATGTGTCGGCCAACCCGACCGGCCCGCTGCATGTGGGCCACGGCCGCGCGGCGGCGATCGGCGACTGCCTGGCCCGCCTGCTGGAAGTGAACGGCTGGAACGCCAAGCGCGAGTTCTACTACAACGACGCCGGCGTGCAGATCGAGAACCTCGCACTGTCGACCCAGGCGCGCGCCAAGGGCCTCAAGCCCGATGACGCCGGCTGGCCGGAAGCGGGCTACCGCGGCGACTACATCGAAGACGTGGCCAAGGCCTACCTGGCCGGCGCCACGGTGGAACTGGAAGGCCATTCGGTGGTGGGCGAGCGCGACCCCGACAACCTGGATGCGATCCGCCGCTTCGCGGTGGCCTACCTGCGCAACGAGCAGAACCAGGACCTGGCCGCGTTCGGGGTGGATTTCGACATCTACTTCCTGGAAAGCTCGCTGTACAAGGATGGCAAGGTCGAAGAGACCGTGGCCCAGCTCAATGCCGCCGGCCATACCTATGAGGAAGGCGGCGCGCTGTGGCTGCGCTCCACCGACTTCGGTGACGACAAGGACCGCGTGATGCGCAAGTCCGACGGCACCTACACCTACTTCCTGCCGGACGTGGCGTACCACCTGAGCAAGTGGCAGCGCGGCTACGAGCGCGCGATCACCGAGCTGGGGGCCGACCACCACGGTTCGCTGGCGCGCGTGCGCGCTGGCCTGCAGGCGTTGGACGTGGGCATTCCCAAGGGCTGGCCGGAGTACGTGCTGCACCAGATGGTGACGGTGATGCGCGGCGGTGAGGAAGTGAAGCTGTCCAAGCGTGCCGGCAGCTACCTGACCCTGCGCGACCTGATCGAGGAAGCCGGCCGCGATGCGACGCGCTGGTTCCTGATCGCGCGCAAGCCCGATTCGCAGCTGACCTTCGATATCGACCTGGCGCGCCAGCAGAGCAACGACAACCCGGTGTTCTACGTGCAGTACGCGCATGCCCGCGTGTGCAGCCTGCTGCGCCAGGCGCAGGAGAAGGGCCTGTCCTACACGGCGAGCGAAGGGCTGGCCGGGTTGGCCTCGCTCAACGACGACGCGTCGCTGTGGCTGATGATCGAAATGTCGCGCTTCCCGGAAGTGGTGGAAGCAGCCGGTCTGGCCTTGGAACCGCACTTGATCGCGCAGTATCTGCGTGAATTGGCGCACGCGTTCCACACGTGGTATCACGGCACGCAGGTACTGGTGGCCGACGATGCCGAGCGCAATGCCAAGCTCACCCTGGCCTGCGCGGCACGCCAGGTCCTGGCCAATGGTCTGAACATCCTGGGCGTTTCCGCCCCGGAAAAAATGTAAGCAGTGGAGAAGCAGTAAATGGCAGCACGACGCGGCAAGAGCCAGGCACGACGCAACAGCAACCAGGGCACGCCGGGATGGGTGTGGCTGGTTGCCGGTGTGGCGATTGCGGCCGTGGTGTTCCTGGCGGCACCGAACCTGTTCAAAAGCGACGGCGACGGCTTCCTGCGGGTAGGCCCGCAGCCGAACCCGGCGGCGCAGCCGGCGCCGGTGAGTGACGCCGAGACCGACGTGGGCACCGAACTGCCCAAGCCGGGTGCGGCCAAGCCTGCCGAACCGGCCAAGCCGGCGGCCACGCAGTACGACTTCTACACCCTGCTGCCCGGCAAGGAAGTGGAAATGTCCGATGCGGAGCTGGCCGCCAGCGCACGCGCCGAAGACCAGCGCCGTGCGAAGGCCGAGGCGCAGCGCGCGCAGGCGGCGCTGGAAGGCCGTCCGGTGCCGGCCGCTCCGGCGACCGCGACGGCAACGCCTGCGGCGTCGGCCGTGGTGGCCACCCCGGCACCGGCCACGACCAGCCCGGCGCCGTTGCCGGCACCGGTGAGCGAGCGCCCGGCGGCCAGCACCGCGCCGGCCACCGCGCCCGCACAGGTGGCGGCCACGACCCCGGCGGCACCGAAGCCGGCGGCCACCGCCCCGGCCACCGCCGCCGCCGAGCCGGCCAACAGCAACGTGCGCTACATCCTGCAGGCGGGCGCGTTCGGGGCCTCCGGCGATGCCGAGGCGACCAAGGCCAAGCTGGCGATGATCGGATTGGCCGCACGGGTGGAATCGGCGCAGATCAACGGCAAGACCGTGTACCGCGTGCGCATGGGGCCGTACGGCAGCGCCGGCGAGCTGGCCGAAGCCAAGCAGAAGCTGGACGGCACCGGGCTGCAGGCGATGGCGATCAAGGCGCAGTAGCCGCGCGCCTGTCGGCGCGCAGATCCCCCCCCGAGCGCTGGCCGATTGGCCGGCGCTTTTTTTTGTTTTCATCCCCCGCTCCCGCCAGCGGCAACCGGGTGATGCGCTATCGTCCACGGATGTCTTCCCGCCCTGATTCTGATGACCGTCCCGGCGTTGCCGGGGCGACCGGTCGCTACCGCGAATGGGCGGCACCTGCAGCGCTGCAGGGCTGTTTCGGGCAGCTGTGGCG
Source organism: Stenotrophomonas sp. LGBM10 (assembly GCF_046736075.1). Classification (GTDB taxonomy): domain Bacteria; phylum Pseudomonadota; class Gammaproteobacteria; order Xanthomonadales; family Xanthomonadaceae; genus Stenotrophomonas. The sequence goes on along the minus strand of NZ_CP177163.1, from coordinate 2,680,622 downwards.
CAGCGACCTGCCGGTGGGCCACAGCGGCGAAGTGGCGGTGCTGCCCGACGGCTGCGTGGACCTCCTGTGGCGCGATGGCCGGCTGTACGTGGTGGGGCCCGATGTGGTGGCCGCCCACCCGCAGTTGGCGCCCGGTGCGCAGGTCCTGGGCGCCCGCTTCCAGCCGGGCGCCGCACGCGCCTGGCTGGGGCTGCCGATGTCGGAGATCGTGGGTACCGCGGTGGAACTGGACGCCCTGCTGGGCGCACGGGCACGGCGGATGGCGGCACGGTTGAATGCGGTGGGCAATGCGGCTGCGCGCCAGCACCTGTTCGCGCGGGAGCTGATGCAGCTGCCGCGCACTGCGCCCTCTCCCCATGCCGCGGCGGCGGCGGTGTTCGCGCAGATGCGTGGCGGTGGGATGGATCTGTCCGCGCTGGCGACGTCACTGCAGCTGAGCACGCGCAGCCTGCGCCGGCTGTGCCACGAGCAGTTCGGCTACGGCCCGAAGATGCTCGAGCGCATCCTGCGCCTGCAGCGGCTGCTGGCCCTGGCACGCGCGCGGCCACGCGATGGGTTGGCGGCCCTGGCGTTGGACGGCGGCTACGCCGATCAGTCGCACCTGAGCCGGGAGGTACGCGCCCTGACCGGAATCGGAGCAGCCGCGCTGTGTGCGCAGTGGCGCGACTGACTGGCCGTTTTGTTCAAGACCGGTACGCCATGACCGGCGATGCTGTCCCTTCCTTCACCACGAGAACCTCCATGAGCACTGCACACGGCAACGATCGCCGCATCGACAACATCGAATTCAACGTCGGCGACATCGCCCGCAGCAAGGCGTTCTACGGCACGGTGTTCGGCTGGACGTTCACCGACTACGGCCCGGGCTACACCGAGTTCAATGATGGGCGCCTGTGTGGGGGCTTCACCACCGGCGAACCGGTACAGCCCGGCGGCCCGCTGGTGATCCTGTACGCCGACGATCTGGCCGCCACCCAGCAGCGCCTGGAAGCGGTCGGCGCGATTATCTGCAAGCCGGTCTTCGCCTTCCCCGGCGGGCGACGCTTCCATTTCCGCGACCCGGACGGCTACGAGCTGGCGGTGTGGACCGCAGCATGACGCCAGCCCGCCACGGGTAGAGCCGACCGTTGCCACGTCACGGGTAGAGCCGACCGTTGCCACGCCACGGGTAGAGGCAATCAGTGCCACGCCACGGGTAGAGCCGACCGTTGGTCGGCTTACGCGCGAAGCGCGGTGATTGCCGGACGCAGCGCGCGGGCGGCATGGAGAGCAGCCGACCAACGGTCGGCTCTACCGGGGATCGTCGCGGCGGTGCGGGTAGAGGCAATCATTGCCACGCCACGGGTACGGCCGACCGTTGCCACGTCACGGGTAGAGCCGACCGTTGGTCGGCTTGCCGCGCGAAGCGCGGCGCTTGTCGGACGCAGCGCGCGGGCGGCACGGAGAGCAGCCGACCAACGGTCGGCTCTACCGGGGATTGTTGCGGCGGTGCGGGAGGCGATCATTGCCACGCCACGGGTAGAGCCGACCGTTGGTCGGCTCCCGCGCGAAGCGCGGTGATTGTCGGACGCAGCGCGTGCACGGCATGGAGAGCAGCCGACCAACGGTCGGCTCTACCGGGGATCGTTGCGGCGGTGCGGGTAGAGGCAATCATTGCCACGCCACGGGTAGAGCCGACCGTTGGTCGGCTTGCCGCGCGAAGCGCGGTCATTGTCGGACGCAGCGCGTGTGCGGCACGGAGAGCAGCCGACCAACGGTCGGCTCTACCGGGGATCGTTGCGACGGTGCGGGTAGAGGCAATCATTGCCACCCCACGGGTAGAGCCGACCGTTGGTCGGCTTACGCGCGAAGCGCGGTGATTGTCGGACGTCGCGCGTGGGCGGCACGGAGAGCAGCCGACCAACGGTCGGCTCTACCGGGAATTGTTGCGGCGGTGCGGGTAGAGCCGACCGTTGGTCGGCTCCCGCGCGAAGCGCGGCGTTTGTCGGACGCAGCGCGTGCACGGCGTGGAGAGCAGCCGACCAACGGTCGGCTCTACCGGGGCGGCGCGTAGTGGGCGGCCGGCCTCAGTCGCGGGCGACCTGGAAGCCGGCGAACGACTGGCTGACCGGCATCACTTCGAGCCGGTTGATGTTGAGGTGCGCCGGCAGGTTGGCGACCCACAGGATCTGCTCGGCGATGTCGTCGGCCGTCATCGGGTTGGCACCGGTGTAGAGGGTGTCCGAGGCGGCCTGGTTGCCGTGGGTGCGCACCAGGGTGAACTCGGTTTCGGCCATGCCCGGTTCGATGGTGGTCACGCGCACGCCGGTGCCGTGCAGGTCCGACCGCAGGCCCAGCGAGAACTGGCTGACGAACGCCTTGGTGCCGCCGTACGCGTTGCCGCCGGGGTACGGGTACACGCCCGCCACCGAGCTGATGTTGATGATCGCGCCCTTGCGCGCCACCAGCTGCGGCAGCAGGCGGTGGGTCAGGGTGACCAGGGCGGTGACGTTGGTGTCGATCATGGTGCGCCAGTCGTCCAGCGAGGCGCTCTGTGCCGGGGCGGTGCCCTGCGCCAGGCCGGCGTTGTTGACCAGCAGGTCGATGGCGGCGAAGTCCGCCGGCAGGGCGGCCAGCGCGGCCTCCATCGCGGCGGAGTCGCGCACGTCGAAGACGGCGGCATGTACACGCTCGGGACCGTAGGCGTCGACCAGCGGCTGCAGCCGTTCAGCACGGCGTCCGGTGGCGATGACGCGCCAGCCGGCCTGGGCGAAACGATGGACGGCGGCAGCGCCAAAGCCGGAAGTGGCGCCGGTAATCAGAGCGGTACGGGTCATCGGGGTACTCCGTGGGAATCCCCCGCATTTTCGCACCGATCAGCGGATGCGGAACACGCGTGCCTTGGGCAGGTCTTCGTCCACCTGCAGGAACCAGCGCCCGGCGATGCCGGGCACCACCACGATGTCGGGGTTGCTGCGGCTGGCCTTGAGCGTCATTTCGCCCTTGAGCACCTGCCACTGCTGGCCGTTGTCCAGGGTGAACACGGTGCCGGGCGCCCAGCCGTCCACCTGGCCGGTGACCTTGGCCCTGATGGGGCCGTCGTCCAGGCCGGGGAACATCGCACCCGGGGCCGGAACGCCCGGGGCGGTCATCGGGGCGGCCGCCACCGGCGCGGCCGGGGTGCGCGCGTCGGCCTCGCGCAGCAGGCGGTTCAGGGCCTGCAGCTGGGCCGGGCTGAGCCCCACCTGGGCCAGCTCCTGCGGGTCCACGCGCGCCTCAATCGCCACATACGGGGCTTGGGCGGTGGCCGTTCCGGCCAGCCACAGCATCCCCACACCCGCCATCACCTGCCACCTGCGCATTGCCTGCTCCACTGCCTGGACGTGCTCGATGGCGGCACTGTGCTTCACTTTCATGGCAGCCAGATGACAGCGACGGCGGTCGCGCCGGGCGCTGAGGCGGACACGGGGTAAAATGGCGGCCAGCCGCGCAGCCGCGCCGGCGGTATTGGACGTCACATGATCAACAACGATGTACTGCGCAGCATCCGCTACATGCTCGACCTCAGCGACGGCATGATCGCCGACACCTGTGCCCTCGCCGACCCGGCCTTCGTGGTCGACAAGGCCGACGTGGCCGGTTGGCTGCGCAAGGAAGACGAAGAAGGCTTCGTGGCCTGCGACGACCGCACCCTGGCGCACTTCCTGGACGGGCTGATCGTGCACTTCCGTGGCCGCGACGAGAGCCAGCCGCTGCGCCCGGTGGAGAAGCGCATCACCAACAATCTGGTGCTGAAGAAGCTGCGCGTGGCCTTCCAGCTGAAGGACGTGGACATGCACGAGATCTTCCAGCAGGCCGGCTTCCCGGTGTCCAAGCCGGAGCTGTCGGCACTGTTCCGCCAGCCGGACCACAAGAACTACCGCGCCTGCGGCGACCAGCTGCTGCGCAACTTCCTCAAGGGCCTGACCCTGCGCGTGCGCGGCGCCTGAGCCCCACGCCGGTACGTGGCTCCGCCTGCGGGGCCACGTGCTGCAGCAGTTCGTCCATGAAGGCCCGCGCTGCCGGCGTGGGCACTTTCGACCACACCGCATGCACACGCCGCACCGGCGCGTCCTGGATGGCCACACAGGCCACGCCGGTGAAGCCGGCGGCGATCTGCCCGGGCACGATGCCCACTGCCAGCCCCTGCTGCACGAAGCGCTCGATCAGCGACATGTGGTTGATCTCGAACGGCACCCGATGCGGCAACCCGGCCGCGGCGAAGGCTTCGTCGGTCTGCCGGCGCGCGCCGCTGCCGTACTGGAAATCCACCAGCGGCAGCTCGGCCAGCGCAGCCAGCGACAGCCGTCTGCGGCTGGCCAACGGGTGCGCGGGTGGCAGTACGGCCACCATCGATTCTTCGGCAAGCAGGCGATGGCACGCGCCGTCGATGGCGGTGCCCGGCGACAGGCCCACCAGGGCGACATCGACGCGACGTTCGCGCACGTCTTCCATCAGCACTTCGCTCTTGTCCATGCGCAGGCGGAATTCCACCTGCGGGTAGCGCGTATGGAATGCCGCCAGGCAGGCGACGAGGTCCACGGCGGTGAGCGAGGTGATCTGGCCGATGGTGAGCGTGCCACGCACCTGCCCGGCCACGGCGGCGACGTCTTCGCGCAGGTGGCGCAGCGCGTCGAGCACCTGCCGGGCGTGGGTAAGCAGGACCTCGCCGGCCGGAGTAACCCGCACCTGGCGCGGCAGGCGTTCGAACAGGGTGGCCTGCAGCTCTTCCTCGAGGTGGGCGATCTGGTGGCTCAGCGCGGACTGCACCACGTGGCAGCGCGCGGCGGCGCGGGTGAAGTTGCGTTCTTCGGCCAGGGCCACGCAGAACTCGAGCTGTTTGAGGTTCACGCCGGCATCTCCCTTACCCATCTTATTTTCAGATGCATTGGATGATAACTATTCATTTCCATCATCACGCGGAGAGGCGGACACTGGCGTCCCCCTGAAGTCTGGAAGCCGCATGACCGCCGATGTCCACACCCCCTTGAGCCGCTGGCAGGTGCTGCTGATGGCCTTTGCCACGGGCGTGGCGGTGGCCAGCAATTACTACGCCCAGCCGCTGCTGCACACCATCGCCGGAGAGTTCGGGGTGTCCTTCGGACGCGCCGGGATGCTGGTGACGGCAGCGCAGCTGAGCTACGGCGTTGGCGTGGTGCTGCTGGTGCCGTTGGGCGACATGTTCGAGCGGCGGCGGCTGATCGTGGTGATGTCGCTGCTGTCGGCGGCCGGGCTGGTGGTGAGCGCGCTGAGCCATTCGTTCGCCTGGCTGGTGGTGGGCACGGCGATCACCGGCCTGTTCTCGGTGGTGGCGCAGGTGCTGGTGCCGTTTGCCGCAACGCTGGCACGGCCGGAAGAACGCGGCCGGGTGGTGGGCACAGTGATGAGCGGGCTGCTGCTGGGCATTCTGCTGGCGCGCACGGTGGCCGGTGCGTTGTCCTCGCTGGGCGACTGGCGCTGGGTGTACTGGATGGCGGCGGGCACGCTGGTCCTCACCACGTGGGTGCTGTATCGCGTGCTGCCGCGCTTCCACCAGCACGCGGGCCTGGGCTACGGCGCCTTGCTGCGGTCGATCGGGACGTTGTTCGTGGAGGAGCCGGTGTTCCGCCTGCGCACGCTGCTGGGGGCACTGAGCTTTGCGATGTTCGCGATGTTCTGGACGCCGCTGGCCTTCCTGCTGGCGGGTGCGCCGTACCACTACAGCGATGCGACGATCGGGCTGTTCGGGCTGGTGGGCGCGGCAGGTACGCTGGCGGCAGGCGTCGCAGGCCGGATGGCGGACCGCGGCAAGGCGGCCCTGGCGACGACGCTGGCGCTGGTGCTGCTGGCCGCATCGTGGCTGCCGCTGGGCTTCTCGACGCAGTCGCTGGTGGCGCTGGTAGTGGGCGTGCTGGTGCTGGACCTGGCGGCGCAGCTGCTGCACGTGAGCAACCAGAACGTGGTGTTCGCGCTGCGACCGGAGGCCCGCAACCGGCTCAACGCGGGCTACATGACCGGGTACTTCATCGGCGGTTCGCTTGGCTCGCTGGTGTCGGCGCAGGTGTACGGCGCATACGGGTGGACCGGCGTGTGCGTGACCGGTGCCGGTGTGGCGGCGGTCGCGATGGCGGTGTGGGCGATGGCCCGCGGGCGCGGGTAGCGCCCGGGGGGAGCAGCCGACCAACGGTCGGCTCTACCGGGGAGGAGAGCAGCCGACCAACGGTCGGCTCTACCTGTTGGCGTTAGAAGGTGGTCTGCAGTGCGAACTCGACGCGGGAGCCGGCGTTGCCGGGGAACAGGCGTTTGGCGGTGCGGTCGGTGTCGTGCGCGGTCAGGCGCAGCTCCCACGGGCCGTGGACGCGCCAGACGGCGCTGAGCTGGCCATGCAGGTAGTCATCGCTCTGTGCGCTGTCGAGCCAGTAGTGGCCGATTGCGCCTTCGAGCCGCCAGGCCTCGCCCAGCGGCAGGCGTGCGCCCAACTGGGCGTAGGTGCCACCGTGGCCGCCGGCCAATGCGTTGTCCGATACGCCCACCTGCAGCCAGTAGCGCTGCTGCCAGGTCAGCGTGCCGTTGAGCTCGGTCCAGTCCAGGTCCACGTTGGCCGACGGGTACAGGTAGCGGGTCAGGTTGACGTCCACGGCCCAGTCGGTCGCCACCGCTCCGCTCCACCCGGCCACCAGGTCGAACTCGCTGCGTGCGCCGTTGTCGGGCTGGAACGACACGCCCGAGCCCCATGCCGAGGCATACCAGCCACGCGCACTGGTCAGCTTCACGCCGGCCTGCACGGCCGGATCGCCATCGCTCTGCGAACTGCCACGCCAGACGTAGTCCGAGGTCAGGCTGGCATTGCCTTCCACTGCGGCCGCCGCCGCACCACTCATCGCCAGGCCCATCAGCAGGCCACTGCAGCGGCGCACCAGGCGCCCTTTCCGTTGTTCAACCACCACGTTTCCACTCCAGGGACGGCGGCGCCGTCGAGGCGTGCAGTGTTCCCGGGACGGCCGTAAAGCCGCTATGGCAGGCCGGCGGGATCGGCGCAAAATCGCTGTAAATCCTGCGTTTCGGGATGGCGCGAGGGGCGCGCGCTATCATGGCCGCTCCGACCTGCTGCGAGTAATCACGTGGACGCGATCCTGACCCCGGTGTCGATTGGCGAACTGATCGACAAGATCACCATCCTGGAAATCAAGGCCGAGCGCATCACCGATGCCGCCAAGAACGCCAACGTGCGCCTGGAACTGGAGGGTCTGTTGCCGCTGTGGCAGGAACTGCTGGCCGCGCAGCCGGGCCTGGAGGCGCTGAAGTCCGAGCTGAAAGTGATCAATGCCCGTATGTGGGACATCCAGGACCAGCTCCGCGACAAGGAAGCGGCCCAGGACTTCGATGCGGTGTTCATCCAGCTCGCGCGCGGTGTTTACGGCACCAACGGCGAACGCGTCAAAGTAAAGAACGAGATCAACCGCATCGCCGGCTCGCAGCTGGTCGAGGAAAAGCAGTACCAGGGCGAATAAGCCCTCCGCCCCTTGCCGGGCTTACAGCCCGGTGGCGGCCATGAAGCGTTCGCGGTCCTGCTGGGTGCGCCGGCGGATCTCGGCGAGCGCTTCGTTCTCGGTGGCTTCCAGCATCGATTCGAACAGGCGCTGGAAGTGGTTACGCATGGCCAGCCGGGCCGCGGCCGGGTCGCGCTGGCGCAGGGCGTCGAGGATGGCGGTGTGTTCTTCGTCGCGGGTGTCGTCGTCGTTGTGGCAGACGTTGGCATACACCTGCTTCACGCGCGGCAGCTCGTTGCGCATCCGCCAGATCAACTGCACGCAGTGCTCCACCACCGGGTTGCCGGCGATGCGGGCGATGGACAGGTGGAACTGGCGATCTGCCTCGCTGGCAGCGGCTTCGCCCGAGGCCGGGTCGACCATCGCCGCGATCAGGCCGGCCAGATCCTGCAGTTCGTCATCGGTGATGCGGCTGGCCGCCATCGCCGCCGCTTCGGCCTCGATCACCGCGCGGGCGGCGGTGAGGTCGAAGGCCGAGACATCCGGCAACGCGCCGGGTGCCTGTGACGGGCGGGCCTTCACATACACGCCCGAGCCGGTCTTGATGGTGATCAGCCCCTGCGCTTCCAGCGCGATTTCCGCCTCGCGCACCGTCACCCGGCTGACGCCGAGGCGTTCGGCCAGGTCGCGTTCGCCGGGCAGGCGCGAGCCCGGCGGGAATTCGCCTTTCTCGATCAGCGCGACGATTTCGGCGGCAATGGACTGGTACAGACGGGGTTCGGACATCATCAAAGGCCTGGCTGACAGGTGGCTGGGGACCGACACGCGGGCCGCGCCCTCAGAGAGCGGCGCGGTCCTGGAACCGCGCCACTGACCTCAGAAGCGGTAGCGCACCCCCAGATAATAGCGCCGCCCGTAGGTGGTGTACTCGCGGAAGCTGCCGAGGATGGGCATATCCGACACCCGCGGCTCGTCGGTGAGGTTGCTGGCCGACAGCGATACCGACAGGTGCTTGTTCACCTTGTAGGTGGCGCGGAAGTCCAGCGAGCCATTGTCCCGCACGTAGCGGTTCTGCGACGGATCGCCGACGAACTGCTGGTAATAGTCCGAGCGGTACTTGTAGATCGCCTGCAGGTCCAGCTTGCCCAGGCCCCAGTAGACCTGCGCCGACGCCACATGCTTGGACAGGCCGAAGATGTTGGCCGGCTCGACGATGCCCGGGGTGACCACGCCGGTGGCGGGGTTGGTGGACTCGCCCAGGCGCAGGTCTTCGGTCTTGAAGTTGGAATCGGCGTAGTTGTAGCTGGCCTTCACACCCAGCCCGGAGAAGATGCCCGGCAGGTAGGAGAAGCTGTGCGAGGCGGTGAACTCCACGCCGAACAGGTCGCTCTTCTGGTCGCTGGTGGCCAACTGTTCCACCGGCACGGTCACGCTCTGGCCGTCGATGTCGAAGGTCTCATCAACGATCACCGGCATCGAGCCGCCGTTGAACTGCTTGTAGTACAGCGCCGTGGACACCATCGTGTCCGCGTTGGCGTACCACTCCAGCGAGACGTCGGCATTCCACGACATCAGCGGCTTGGCCCGCGGGTTGCCGGTGGCGGTGATGCTGCGCAGCGCGTCGGCGACGCTGCTGAACTCGGCATCCACCTCGCCCAGGTTGAAGGTGCGGCCGAAGCCTTCGGCAGCCAGGTCCGGGCGCGACATCGCCCGGTAGGCGCCCACGCGCAGCAGCAGATCCGGGTGCAGTTCGAAGGCGGCATTGAAGCTGGGCAGCCATTCGGTGTTGCTGGACTTGAGCACCTGCGAGGTGAAATCGCCGGTGGGCTGCAGGGTCACGGTGCCGTCGGCGTTGTTGACCACGTCCAGGCCGCTGCGCAGCCCGACCGAACGCACCTCGGTGCGTACGCCGCGCACGCCGATGTTGCCGGTGACCGGCAGGCCGAACCACTCGGCACTGTAGTCGCCCATCAGGTACAGCGCGCTGGTTTTCTCGGTCACATCGTTGTTGGCCGGGTTGCGCAGGTCGGCGCTCAGGCCGGTGTCGTCCTGGCCGGTGAAGGCCTTGAACAGGCAGCGGCTGTCGAAGCTGGCCCAGCGGTCGATGGTGTTGCCGCTGGCATTGGCCAGGAAGTCGTCCTGCGGGAAGTCCTGGCGGCAGGCCAGGTTCGCGGCGCGGATCGCGGCAACATTGGTGGTGGTCAGATCCACCGTGTCGGTGTAGTCGGTGTAGGTCGCCTCGGACCGGCGCAGGCCACCCTTGATGGCGGTGAAGAAGCCGCTTTCCGGCGTGAACGCGGCATCGAAGCGGCCGGCGCGGATGGTGTGCTCGCGATGCTGCTGGCGGCGGCGCACCAGGGCCGAGTCGGTGAAGTTGTCCGGGTTGTTCACATCGAACGCCGGGTCCAGGGTGATGCTCGGCACATCGCCGCTGTAGTCGTAGGTGTAGTCGACATAACGCGTGTTCTTGATGCCACCCACCGGCTTGCCGTTGACGTCGGTACGGCCGGCGCGCAGGCGCGTGGAGCGTTCGATCTGGTCGCGGCGCGTGTTGGAGTAGGACAGGTCGGTGGAGAGCGTCCACGCCGGGGTCGGCCGGAAGATCACGTTGAGGCCGCCGCCGGTGTACTCCTCTTTGCGCTCCAGGAAGTTGCCGGTGGAATCCACCGTGGTGCTGCCGGTGTGGTGGAGCAGCGCGCCGTCGTCGCTGACCACGCGGTTGTTGAGGTTGCGCATCATCGAGGACAGCGACAGGTCCGAGCGGTCTTCGGTGTAGTCGCGCTTGGAGAACTGGTAATCCAGGTTCACCTCGACCGCATCGTTGGGCCGCCACTGCAGCGCGGCGAACTGCGAGTCGCGCTTGTCGTGCTCGATGAACTGGCGGTAGATGCGGCTGCTGGGCACCAGGTAGTACGGCACGCCGTTGGCCACCTGGTTGCCGTTGACCTGGGTGCAGTTGCGGGTGGCGCCCACCACTTCGCGGCCGTCGCAGGCCACCCAGGTGGAGCTGCTGGAGAGCATTTCTTCCGGGTTGCTGCCTTCCAGCGCCTGCACGCCGATGGATATGCCGAGCTTGCCGGCCGCGCCCATGTCGAACTGGTCGATGTAGCTGGCCGTGCCGCGCCAGCCCACACCGTCCTTGTCCTTGAGCCGGTCGTCGTACTCCTGCCACGTGCCGCGGCCATCCAGCTGGATGTTGCGCTTGCCGTACTCCAGCGGTTTGACCGTTTCCATGTTGACCGTACCGGCCACGCCGCCTTCGACGAAGTCGGCGCGCTGGGTCTTGTAGATGGCCACGGTGTTGATCAGCTCGGACGGGAACTGGTTGAAGTTCACCGAGCGGTCGCCGCTGCCGTTGGTCGCCTCGCGGCCATTGAAGGTGGACGAGCCGAGGAACGGCCCCAGCCCGCGGATCGAGATCTCCGACGCGCCGCCCTTCTCGCGGTGGGTGGAAGCGCCGGTGATGGTTTCGATGGCCTCGCCGATCGACAGCGCGGGCAGGTCGCCGATGTCGTCGGCGGCCAGCACGTCGGAGACCACGGTCTCCTCGCGCTTCTTGTCGATCGAGGTCTGGATCGTGCCGCGGATACCGGTCACCTGGACCTGGTCCAGGGTGGTGGCCTGCGCCGGCGGCGTTGCCGGGGCATCGGCATCCTGTGCGTGGGCCAGCGGCAGGGCCGCGGTGGCGCACAGGGCGTAAAGCAGTGCGCCATGCAGCGCGGTGTGGCGAAGGCCTCGTGGCGAGGCCGTACGGCGGTCATGCAACATCGTGATCTCCCTCCCAGGATGGATCGTCCGACTACACGGATTCGATCCGGACAATTCACGGTTGCTGGACCAATGTCAATGAATTGGTACTAAAGTCTACCCCTGTGATCCACCCAGACCACTTTGGCGGTATTTAATGTGCGGATGCAGCAGGAATATGCGCAACAGGCCAACCACATGCACCTAAAGTGGTATGCGATTGTGGTTGACGCACGCCGCGCACGACCTGTTACGATCCGGACTCGCGTTGGACGCCACGGTTGATCTGGGAGGGTAAGCCTGTGACTTTGCACCATTCGCATGCGCCACAGGCGCTGCGCCCGCTTGCGGCGGCCTTGGCCGCATGCCTGCTGCTCGGCGCCCTGCCGGCATTCGCGGCCGATCACCTGGTCCACGATGCCGCCGGCTACGCGCAGGTGGCCGGTAGCCTGCAACCCGGCGATACCGTGATCCTGGCCGACGGGGTCTGGCGCGATTTCGACCTGCTGCTGCGGGGCACCGGCAAAATTGGTCAACCAATTAAGGTGACGGCCCAGACCCCCGGCCGGGTGATCCTCAGCGGTCAATCGCAGCTGCGGCTCGCCGGCGCCTACCTGGAGGTGTCCAACCTGGTGTTCCGCGATGGCTGGGCGCCGGGCGGCGAGGTGGTCTCCTTCCGCGCCTCGTCCAAGGAATGGGCCAACCACAGCCGGGTGACCGGCGTGGTGATCGACCGCTACAACAAGCCGGACCGCCAGCAGTCGGACAACTGGGTGGGGATGTACGGCCAGCACAACCGCTTCGACCACAACCAGCTGGTGGGCAAGACCAATGCCGGCACCACCCTGGTGGTGGTGCGCAACGCCACCAGCGGGCTCGACAACCGCCACCGCATCGACCACAACTGGTTCGGCCCGCGCCCCAACCTGGGCAGCAACGGCGGGGAGACCCTGCGCGTGGGCACCAGCCACGATTCGCAGTCCGAGTCGCATACGGTGGTGGAGAACAACTGGTTCGAACACTGCGACGGCGAGGTGGAGATCGTCTCCAACAAGTCCGGCGGCAATCTGTACCGCGGCAACGTGTTCTTCGAATCGCGCGGGTCGCTGGTGCTGCGCCACGGTCACGGCAACGTGGTGGAACGCAATGTGTTCCTGGGCAACAACAAGCCGCATACCGGCGGCGTGCGGGTGATCAACCGCGGCCAGATCGTGCGCGACAACTATGTCGAGAACGTGGCCGGCGACAACTTCGCCGCCGCGCTGGCGGTGATGGCCGGCACCCGCGACGCGCCGCTGAACCGCTACGAGCAGGTGGCCGATGCGGTGATCGAGCGCAACAGCTTCATCAACGTGCGCCAGCTGTTCCTGGGTGCCGGGCTGGATGACGAGCGCAACGCAATGCCGGTCAACAGCCGCATGACGGCCAACCTGTTCATCGGAGACGGCAAGCAGACCCTGCTGCGCAGCCAGGGCGACCTGTCGGGCATCGCCTTCAGCGCCAACGTACAGAGCCCCGCCGTTTCGGTCGGCTTCCCGGGCGGGGTGAGCGCGGCCAACGTGACCCTGCAGCGCGCGGCCAACGGCCTGCAGTACCCGGTAGACCCCATCGCTGCCGGTGCGCCGCGCGACCTGGCACCGATCGCCCGCGACCAGGTGGGGGTGGCGTGGTACCCGAAGGCGCTGAACACCACCGCACTGGACAGCGGCAGCCTGCGCCAGGTGGCGCCGGGCGAGGACACCCTCACCCGCGCCATCGCGGCCAGCGCACCGGGCGACCGCCTGCAGCTGCAGCGCGGCCAGTACCGGGTGGACCAGGTGCTGGGCGTGAACCACCCGCTGAGCGTGATTGGACCCGCACGCGGCCAGGCGCGCCTGCAATTCACCCGCCCCTCCCTGTTCGAGATCCGTGCCGGTGGCTCGCTGAAGCTGTCGCGGCTGGACATCGACGGCGCACTCGCCCCGGACACCGCCGGCAATGCGGTGGTCCGCATCGCCCCGGGCAGCCAGGCGTTCAACTACACCCTGCTGATCGAGGACAGCCGCATCCACGGGCTCACCGCCAACAAGGCGTTCGATCTGGTCAATGCCGGCAAAGGCAGCCTCGCCGCGCGCATCGGCATCAGCAACACCACGGTGGACGACATCAGCGGCAGCGTGATCGCCGCCGCCGCCGAAACCGATGACCTGGGCACCTACAACGCCGAACAGGTGGACATCGTCGATTCGCGCTTCACCCGCATCGGCGGGCCGCTGCTGGACCTGTATCGCGGCGGCACCGACGAGAGCACCTTCGGCCCCTCCCTGCGCGTGCAGGGCAACCAGCTGCAGGCCGTGGGCGTGGCCGACGACACCAGCCTGCGCCTGCATGGCGTGCAGCAGGCCACCCTGGTGGACAACCAGTTCGCGCACAGCGGCCGCGTGCGCTTCAGCCACCGCGTGGGCGAACCCCACCTGCGCGTGCGCAACAACGTGCTTACCGCCACGGCGGCAATGCAGTCCGATACTCCTGCCGAGACCCTGCCATGACGCGTTCCACGCCCCTGTTGCTGCTGCTGGCCGCTTCCCTTGGCGCGGCGGTGCTGCCCCCCGCCCACGCCGCACCGGCCCGCGCCCAGCAACCGGCGGCCGATGCCACCGCCCCGGTGCTGGTGACGCCCGTGCAATGGACACAGATGCGCCAGGACGGCGCGCGCTTCCCCCTGTTCGCGCGGGAACAGCAGCGTGCCGAACAGCGCGTGCGCGCGATGATGAAGGCCGGCATTGACGTCCCGGTGCCCAAAGACAAGGGTGGCGGTTACACCCACGAGCAGCACAAGCGCAATTACCAGGCCATCCAGGCCGCCGGCGCGCTGTACCGGCTGACCGGCGACACGGCCTATGCCGATTACGCGCGCGACCTGCTGCTGGGCTACGCCAAGCTCTATCCCGGGCTGGGTGCGCACCCGCAGGGACGCGGCCAGATTCCCGGCCGGCTGTTCTGGCAGACCCTCAACGATTCGGTGTGGCTGGTCAGCGCGGTGCAGGGCTACGACGCGATCCGCGACACCCTCAGCGCCGCCGACCGCGCCACCATCGACAACAACGTGTTCCGGCCGATGGCCGACTTCCTGAGCGGCACGCCGGAGAACTTCGACAAGATCCACAACCACGCCACCTGGGCGGTGGCCGCGGTGGGCATGACCGGCTATGTGCTGCGTGATCCCACTTACGTGGACAAGGCGCTGAAGGGCAGCCGGCGCGATGGCAGCGCCGGCTTCCTCAAACAGGTGGACCAGCTGTTCTCGCCGGACGGCTATTACGAAGAAGGCCCCTACTACCAGCGCTATGCGCTGGCGCCGTTCATCCTGTTCGCCAACGCCATCGAGCGCAACGCGCCGCAGCAGGGCATCTTCAAACGTCGCGACGGGGTGCTGCTGAAGGCGGTGGATGCGCTGGTGCAGACCAGCTACGGCGGCTACTTCTTCCCGATCAACGACGCCATCCTGGACAAGGGCCTGGACACCGAGGAACTGGTGGCCGGCATCGACATCGCTTACGCACAGACCGGCGACGCACGCCTGCTGTCGGTGGCCAAGGCACAGAAGCGCGTACTGCTCTCGCCCGAGGGCCTGCAGGTGGCCCAGGCGCTGGCGCAGGACAAGGCCAAGCCGTTCGACTTCGTCCCCACCCTGCTGCGCGACGGACCGGACGGTACCGAGGGCGCGCTGGCGATCCTGCGCATGGGCGGTGCCGATGGCCAGGCACTGGTGATGAAGAACACCAAGCAGGGTATGGGCCACGGCCACTTCGACAAGCTCAACTGGCTGTTCTATGACAACGGCCAGCGCGTGGTCACCGATTACGGCGCGGCGCGCTTCCTCAACATCGAGGCCAAGTCCGGCGGCATCTACCTGCCGGAGAACACCAGCTGGGCACGCCAGACCATCGCCCACAACACGCTGGTGGTGAACGAGCAGAGCCATTTCGGCGGCGACTGGAAGAAGGGCCAGGCACTGGCGCCGACACCGCTGCTGTTCGCCACCGGCAACGACACGCAGATCGCCTCGGCGCGCATGGACGGTGCCTACGACGGCGTTGCCTTCACCCGCACGCAAGCGCTGCTTTCGCACCCTGCACTGGGCGAGCCGGTGGTGCTGGACCTGCTGCGCGTCACCGGCAGCAAAGCGGCGCGTTACGACCTGCCGCTGCACTTCAACGGCCACATCATGGATGTGGGCTTCAAGACCCAGTCCGCAGTGACGGCGCGGCCGGTGCTCGGCAAGGCCAACGGCTACCAGCACGTGTGGATCGACGCATCCAGCGAGCCCACCAGCGAGGCACGCAGCCTCACCTGGCTGCTGGACGGCCGCTTCTACACCTACCGCTTCGCCAGCACCGCGCCCTCGCGTGCGCTGATCGGCGAGAGCGGCGCGAACGATCCCGCGTTCAACCTGCGCCGCGAACCGATGCTGCTGCAGCGCGTGGACGGCCAGGCCGCCACCACCTTCTACGGCGTGCTGGAACCGCACGGCAGGTACGACGGCACCGCCGAAACCGTGCGCGGCGCCAACAGCCGCATCGACCGTATCGCCCACTACCGCGGCAAGGATGCCGACGTGCTGGTGCTCGACCTGGCCGGCGGCCAGCGCATCGCGCTGGGCATCGCAGACGAACCGGGCAAGGCCGGCAGCCATGAGGTCAGCGGCGACGGACAGCGCTGGCGCTGGGAGGGCGGCTGGAAGCGCTTCGACACCGGTACCGCTACCGGCAAGGACACCAAATGAAGGTCACCACCCAGGCCCGTACCTACGTCCGCTGGCTGATCGTGGCCCTGATCGCCATTGCCACGGTGATCAACTACATCGACCGCAACGCCCTGGCCGTGATGTGGCCGCAGATCTCCAAGGACGTCGGCGCGACCAAGGAAGACTACGCGCTGCTGGTCACCGTGTTCATGCTGTTCTACGCGGCCGGGCAGTTCGTGTTCGGGCGGCTGTTCGACATCATCGGCACACGGCTGGGCTTCGCCCTGTCGATCGCGGTGTGGTCGATCTCCATCGCCCTGCATTCGGTCACCCATTCGATCCTGTCCTTCAGCCTGGTCCGCGCAATGCTCGGCATCAGCGAAGCCGGCGCATGGCCGGGTGCGGTGAAAGCCAATGCCGAGTGGTTCCCGGCACGTGAGCGGGCGCTGGCGCAGGGCGTGTTCAATGCCGGCGCGTCGATCGGCGCAATCGTGTCGGCACCGCTGATCGCCGTGCTGTTCCTGTGGCTGGGCTGGCGCGGCACCTTCATCCTGATCGGCGCGATCGGCTTTGTGTGGCTGCTGCCCTGGCTGATCATCTACCGCGCCGGCCCCGACAAGCACCCGTGGGTAAGCGCGGCCGAGCGGGCGCTGATTCTGGATGCGCCCACCGAACAGCCGGCCGTGCCCAAGGCCGAGTACGTGCCCAACGTGCGCCAGCTGCTGGGCCACCGGCAGACCTGGGGCATCCTGATCTCGCGCTTCTTCCTCGACCCGATCTGGTGGCTGTTCGTGTCCTGGCTGCCGATCTACCTGGCCGACACCTTCGGCTTCGACATCAAGCAGATCGGCATCTTCGCCTGGGTGCCCTACGTGGGCGCGATGATCGGCAGCCTGGGTGGCGGCTGGTTGTCCGGGCGCCTGATCGGGGCCGGCTGGAGCGTGGACAAGGCGCGCAAAGTGGTCATCACCCTGGGTGGCGCGATCATGGCCCCGGCGCTGCTCGGCGCCGTGCTCGCCACCGACCCGGTGTGGGCCGTCATCACCATCGCCTTCGTGCTGTTCGGCTTCCAGATCGCCATCGGCAACATCCAGACCCTGCCTGGCGACATCTTCAGCGGCAAATCCGTGGGCTCGGTGGCCGGCCTGGGCGGCATGGCCGCGGTGGCCGGCACGCTGATCACCACCTGGCTGGTACCGGCAATGACCCACCAGTCCTATGCCCCCATTTTCATCCTGGTGGCCGCGCTCGTGCCGGCCTCGCTGCTGGCGCTGTGGCTGGTCACCGGCCGCGTCGAAAAACTCGATGGGCCGGCCACGCCGCGCTGAGCCCCACCCCTTCCTTTTCCCCCAACGCACTACTGGAGTTTTTCCATGACCCAATTCAACGACAAGGTGGCCATCGTCACCGGTGGCGGACGTGACATCGGCCGCGAGATCTCGCTCAAGCTGGCCGCTGCCGGCGCCAAGGTCTGCATCAACTACGCCAACGACGAGGCCAGCGCGCAGGACACCCTGGCGCAGATCCAGGCCGCTGGCGGCACCGCGATCGTGCACCGCGCCGACGTTACCGACGCCGCCGCCGTTGCCGGCATGGTCGCGGCCACCCAGGCCGCGTTCGGCGAGCGCATCGACGTGCTGGTCAACGTTGCCGGCGGCATGGTGCAGCGCCGCCCGCTGGCCGAGATCGACGAGGCGTTCTTCCACAAGGTGATGGACCTCAACATGAGTTCTGTCTACCTCACTACCCACGCGGTGGTGCCGCACATGCCCGAGGGCGGCGCGATCGTGAACTTCGCGTCGCAGGCAGGCCGTGATGGCGGTGGTCCGGGTGCGTCGATCTACGCCACCGCAAAAGCGGCGGTGATGACCTTCACCCGCGCGATGGCCAAGGAACTGGGGCCGCGCGGCATCCGCGTCAACGCGCTGTGCTGCGGCATGATCGCCACCCGCTTCCACGATGAATTCACCAAGCCGGAAGTGCGTACCGCCGTGGCCGGCAACACCCCGCTGCGCCGCCAGGGTCGCCCGCAGGAAGCGGCCGATACCGCCGTGTACCTCGCGTCGGATGCCGCCGGCTTCATCACCGGCGCCAACGTCGACGTCAACGGCGGCACCTACTTCTCCTGATAGACACGTTCCGCTGACCGCCTGGGAGGGCCGCCATGCTGCGCTGGATCACTGCATTGTCGATTGCACTTGCCACCAGCGCTGCTGCGCTGCCCGCCCATGCCCAGGTCTGGGTGCCGGCGTGGACCGCCTCACCGGCACCCGACCGCAAGGACGGTACGCCCGAAGCACCCGTACAGTTCGCCAACCAGACGGTGCGCCAGGACATGCGCCTGGCCAGTTCGGCCACCGCACTGCGCTTCCGCATCAGCAACGAACTGGGCGATGCGCCGCTGACCATCGGCGGCGTCACCGCTCACCGCACCGGCACGGCCACACCGGCCAAGCTGGTCACCTTCAATGGTCGCAACGCGGTGGTGGTGCCGGTCGGCGCCGCCCTGCTCAGCGACCCGGTCGCGATGACGGTGCCGGCATTGGCCGATGTATCGCTGACCGTGTACTTCCCCGAGCCCACCCGGCCTGCGGTGCGGCGCACCGCGCTGCGCGTCGCCGACGGCCGCCAGGCCGAGGTGGGCGACAAGGTCAAACTCGCCTACCGGCAGAACGTCGTATCGGCCGTGCTGGCCGAGCGCGCCACCAGGCCGGTGGTGGTGGTCGCCCTGGGCGATTCGATCACCGAAGGCGCCACCGCCACGCGCGGCAGCAACGGCGACTGGCCGGCGCTGCTGGCCACCCGCCTGCAGCAGGCCTGCCCGGACCAGGTGGTGGTGGTCAACGCCGGCATCAGCGGCAACAAGGTCATGGACCACGGCCGCAGCCACAGCGCGCTGGCGCGGCTGGACCGCGATGTGATCGCCCTGCCCAACGTGAGCAAGGTGATCGTGTTCGAAGGCATCAACGACATCCGCCACGATGGCGGCACCCCGCCCAAGGCCGGCCGCAACGCCGAGGACATGGTGCTGGGCTACCGCCAGATCGCCGAGCGCCTGCACGGCAACGGCATCGGCGCGATCGCCGCCACCATCACCCCGTTCGGCGGCTCGGACCGCTACGAACCGCTGTCGGCGGCGACCCGCACCACGCTCAACACCTGGATGCGCGGCGGCCGCAGCGGCTACGACGCCCTGATCGACTTCGACGCGATCCTGCGCGATCCGTCCACCCCGGAGAACCTGCCCGAGGACATCACCCGCGATCACCTGCACCCCAACGACGAGGGCTACCGGCGCATGGCTGCCGGCATCGACCTGGGCCTGCTCGGGTGCAAGGCACGATGAGCGCGCAGCAGTTCGCGGTGGCCGCATCGAACGGCCAGCGCTGGGATGCACTGGCGCTGGGCGAGGTGATGCTGCGCTTCGATCCGGGCGAGGGCCGCGTGCGCAACGCGCGCCAGTTCACCGTGTGGGAAGGCGGCGGCGAGTACAACGTGGCGCGCGGCCTGTGCAGCACCTTCGGCCACCGCAGTGCGGTCCTGACCGCGTTGCCGCGCAACGAGCTGGGCGAACTGGCCCGGCAGCTGATCCAGGCCGGCGGCGTGGATTCCAGCCAGATCGTCTGGCGCGATTACGACGGCATCGGCCGCAACACGCGCATGGGGCTCAACTTCACCGAACGCGGGTTCGGCGTGCGCGCGCCGCTGGGGGTGTCCGACCGGGCAACCTCAGCCGCGTCGCAGCTGCAGCCGCACGAGATCGACGGCGACGCGCTGTTCGGCCGCGACGGCGCGCGTTGGCTGCATACCGGCGGCATCTTTGCTGCCCTCTCCGAGCACAGCGCGCAGACCGCGATCGCCACCGTGCGGGCCGCGCGCCGGCATGGGGTGGCGGTGTCCTACGACCTCAACTACCGCGCCAGCCTGTGGGAAAGCCATCCCGATCCGGACGCGGCGCGCCATGCCAACTGCGCCATCGCCGCCGAGTGCGACCTGCTGATCGGCGACGAATATTCCTTTGCCGCCTGTCTGGGCATGGACCTGGACGACCTGGGCAAGCGGACCACCCCGATGGACGTGGGCCCGGCCGACGCGGCGGCGCTGCGTGCGCTGACGCGCTTTCCGAATCTGCAGGCGGTGGCGTTCACCCTGCGCGACGCCGCCACGGCCGCGCGTCACGGCTGGGCCGGCGCCCTGCGCACCCGCGAGCGGCTGTTCCTCTCACGCACACGCGAGGTGGACCTGCTTGACCGCGTGGGCGGCGGCGATGCATTCGTGGCCGGCGTGGTCCACGCCCTGCTCAGCGGCAAGGGCGAACAGGCAGCGGTGGAACTGGGCGCGGCGCATGGTGCATTGGCCATGTCCACGCCGGGCGATACCGCGTGCGCCAGCCTGCAGGAAGTGGAAGCGGTGGCCCGCGGCGACGGCGCAGCGGCGCGGCGCTGAGCCGCGCCGGGTTCATCAGGCCGTCGGCACCACCGGCAACGCCTGCATCGCCACGGTCACGGCGGCCAGCAGGCGCGCGCGGCTGGCGCCATCGCGGGCCTGGGTGGAGATGCCGTGCAATACGGTGGCGTAGTAGTCACCCAGCGCCTGTACGTCGCTGCCATCGGGCAGTTCCCCGGCGCTCGCGGCCTGCCGCAGTCGCGCGATGATCTGCGCGGTGCGCTGGCGGCGGTGCTCGGCCAGCCAGTCCATCACGGCCTCGTTCTCCGGTGCGGTGCTGGTGGCCGCCGACACCACCAGGCAGCCCTGCGCACGGCCGCGCCGCGTGTAGGTCAGCACGGCATCGTGCAGCATGCGCTCGATCGCCGGGCGCACCGCCTGCTCGCGCAGCGCCCGGTCGGCAAAGCCGCCATCGCCCGCTTCGTAGAGCGCCACCGCCTCGCGGAACAACTGCTCCTTGCTGCCGAACGCGGCATAGATGCGCGCCGAGGCAATGCCCAGCGCCTCCACCAGCGCCGACATCGACGTGCCTTCATACCCACGCTCCCAGAACAGCAGCATCGCCTGCTTGAGGGCGTGGTCCTTGTCGAATTCGCGGGGGCGGCCGGCCATGAGCATCACTACGGTTTGAAGCGGTGTGGCGATTCTATCCAAACCGGGCGTTGACCGGGACGAATCACCGGCCTATTCTTTGTCGCTCGACAAACAATAAGGCAGCACCTTCATGCGTACCCTCCAAGGCCCCAGCCTGCACCTGGCCCAGTTCAGTGCCGAGCAGGCCCCCTTCAACGATCTGCCCTCCATCGCCGCGTGGGCCGCCGCCCAGGGCTTCAAGGCACTGCAGATCCCGGCGTGGGACGAGCGCCTGTTCGATGTGGAACAGGCCGCGCACAGCCAGCAGTACTGCGACGACCTGATCGCCATGCTGGCCAGCCACGGGCTGGTGATCAGCGAACTCACCACCCACATCTTCGGCCAGCTGGTGGCGGTGCACCCCGCCTACGACGCGCTCTGCGACAGCTTCGCGCCGGCCGCCCTGCACGGCGACCCGGCCGCGCGCACCGCGTGGGCGGTTGAACGCCTCAAGCTGGCCGCGAAAGCCTCGCAACGGCTGGGCCTGGACCGCATGGGCACCTTCTCCGGCGCGTTCGCCTGGCCGTACCTGTTCCCGTTCCCGCAGCGGCCGGACGGGCTCATCGAGGCCGCGTTCGAGGAACTGGCGCGTCGTTGGCTGCCGATCCTGGATGTGTGCGACGCGCACGGCATCGACCTCTGCTATGAGATCCATCCCAGCGAAGACCTGCACGACGGCACCAGCTTCGAGCGTTTCCATGCCGCAGTGGGCATGCACCGGCGCTGCCGGATCCTGTTCGATCCCAGCCACTTCGTCCTGCAGCAGCTGGACTACCTGAGCTTCCTGGACATCTACCGCGATTTCATCGGCATGGTCCACATCAAGGATGCCGAGTTCAATCCGAGCGGGCGCCAGGGCATCTACGGCGGCTACAGCGGCTGGACCGAGCGCGCCGGACGCTTCCGCTCGCTCGGCGACGGCCAGGTGGACTTCAAGGGCATCTTCTCCAAGCTCGCCCAGTACGACTACGACGGCTGGGCCACGCTGGAATGGGAGTGCTGCCTGAAAAACCAGGAGGACGGCGCGCGCGAGGGCGTGGCATTCATCAATGCACACATCATCAAGGTCACCGATCGCATCTTCGACGACTTCGCCGGTGCGCCGGTCAGCCGTACGCAGATCAACAGCATGCTGGGGATCCACTGATGAAGACCGTACACGACCGCTCCGCTTCGGCCGCGCTGGATGGCGTGGTGCACCGCCATGTCCGCATCGACGGTCGCAGCGTGCACTGCGCGATCCTCGGAGAGGGCCGGCCGGTATTGCTGATCCCGGGCTGGCCGCAGACCTGGTATGCCTGGCGGCACATCATGCAGGCGCTCGCCGCACAGGGTTTCCAGGCCATCGCCGTGGACCCGCCGGGCACCGGTGATTCGGATACCCCGGCGCACGGCTACGACACCGGCGCCACCGCCGCCACCCTGCACGCGCTGATGCAGCAGCTGGGCCACGCGCGCTACCAGGTGGTGGGCCACGACGTGGGCATGTGGGTCGCCTACGCGTTGGCCAGCGACCAGCCGGAGGCCGTGCAGCGCCTGGCGATCACCGAGGCGGTGATTCCCGGCCTGGCTGAGGCACCGCCGGTGTTCGTGGCGCCGGAAGACAACATCTTCCTGTGGCACTTCATGTTCAACCAGGTGCGCGACCTGCCCGAAGCGCTGATCGCCGGCCGCGAGCGCGCCTACCTCACCTTCATGTTCGACCGCTGGGCGCATCGCCGCGAAGCGGTGGCCTGCGAGGTGTACATCCGCGCGTACTCGGCCCCGGGCGGGCTCAGCGGTGGCTTCGGCTACTACCGCGCCATTCCCGAAACGATCCGCCAGAACCGTCTCCGTGCGCTCACCCCGCTGGCGATGCCGGTCCTGGCGATCGGCGCCGAGCACGCCACCGCCGACATGCCGATGGACACCATGCGGGCCCATGCTGGCGACCTCCGCGGGGCGATGATTGCCGACTGCGGCCACTTCGTCATGGAAGAGGCGCCCGAGGCCTTCCTGGCCCAGCTGCTGCCGTTCCTGCTGCCGGCGTGCCAGGCATGAACCTGGACCCGGATATCGCGCGCTTCCTGGCTGCGCTGCCACCGCCGGCGGCGGTGGCGGAGGCATCGCTGCTGGACCTCCGCGCGGCCAGCGAAACGGCACTGCCCGCACTGCAGGGGCCACGCGAGGAGGTCGCGGCAGTCCGCGATGTCCTCGTGGCCGCCAACGATGGCCACGCCATCGGCGTACGGGTGTACTGGCCCGCCGGACATACGCCTGGCCACGCGCGGCCAGGGCTGGTGTTCGCACATGGCGGCGGCTGGTTCCAGGGGTCGCTGGCGGTGTACGACAACCCGTGCCGGGCCCTGGCCAATGCGAGCGGCTGCGTGGTGATCGCGGTGGCGTACCGGTTGGCGCCGGAGCATCCGTTCCCGGTACCGCTGGAAGACGTGTATGCGGTGCTGGACTGGAGCCACCGCACCGCTGCCGCGCTCGACGTCGACCCGGCCCGGCTGCTGGTCGGCGGCGACAGCGCCGGCGGCAATCTCGCCGCCGGCGTGGCGCTGCTGGCACGCGACCGCGGCGGCCCGCCCATCCATCACCAGCTGCTGCTGTACCCGGCGCTGGATACGGCGGTGGACACCGACAGCCACCGTCGCTACGGCGAGGGCCACTTCCTCACCACCGCCCTGATGCAGCGCTGCTGGGACGCGTATCTGGATGCGGACAGCCTCGCCAATCCCTACGCGGTGCCCGCTCGCGCGCAGGACCTGGCCGGGCTGCCCGCGGCCAGCATCCTGGTCTGCGACCACGACCCGCTGCGCGATGAGGGCGAGCACTACGCGCACCGCCTGCAGTTGGCCGGGGTGCCGGTACGGTGCGAGCGGTTGCCGGGCATGGTGCATGCGTGCCTGCACCTGCTGGGCGCCGCCCCCGCATCGCGCATCCTGCTGGACCGCAGCGCGGCATTGCTGGCTGCGGGGATGTAGGCCACGCAGCCCGGTAGCGCCGCGATCAGCCGCCAGCAGCCTCGCCGATCAGTGCCGCCACCGCATCGGCCTGCGAGGCCAGCGACGCATGGCTGGCCGCCAGCGTGATCACCTTGCGTGCACCCAGACGTGCCGACATGCGCTGCTGGTTCTCCGGCGAGATCATCCGATCCTCGCTGGAGATCTGATACCAGCTGGGTTTCTGCTTCCACGCCGGCGCGCTGATCGCATCGCCGAACGTGCTCGCCAGCGGCGCCTTCTGCGCCACCGACATCACCAGCGCCTCGTCGGCACCGAGATCCTGGCAGAAGCTCTCGTGGTACTTGTCCTGCTTGATCCACAGGTAGCCGTCGCTGTCTGCCTCCAGGTTGGGCACGGCCACCGGCGGATGCTGCTGGGTGATGCCGCCCGGGCTCTCGCCCGCATCGGGCGCGAACGCGGCGATGTAGACCAGTCCCACCACGTTGGGCAGGTTGCCCGCCTCGGTGATCACCGCCCCGCCATAGGAATGCCCCACCAGCAGCACGGGGCCATCGACCTGCGCGACCATCTTGCGCGTGCGTTCGGCATCGTCGGCGAGCGATGTCAGCGGCAGCTCCACCGCGCGCAGCGCCGTATGGCCGGCGCGGTGCAGGGCGAGGATCACCTTGGACCAGTGCGCGGCACCGCCCCAGAACCCGTGAACCAGCACAATCGTCGGGGAAGCGGGCATGTTCGTCTCCAGGGTGGGGCGCTGCGGG
Organism: Stenotrophomonas sp. LGBM10; assembly: GCF_046736075.1. GTDB lineage: Bacteria > Pseudomonadota > Gammaproteobacteria > Xanthomonadales > Xanthomonadaceae > Stenotrophomonas. The sequence continues at coordinate 2,655,874 of NZ_CP177163.1, read as the reverse complement.
AGCCGCCACTAGACGCCGGACGCGGTTAATCCGGTGTGATCCGGCGCCGGCGACGCCCACGAAAAAGGCCCGGCAATGCCGGGCCCTTTTCTGCCACGCCGGTACGGCGCGTGGCGATGCAATCAGACTGCGCTTACCAGCTGAAGCGCGGGCCGACCGACCATTCCTTGTCACCGTGGCGATCCATCTTGATGTCGCCGTTGATGCCCCAGTTCTGGTTCAGCTTCACCTGGCCACCCAGGCGGCCGTAGAACTGGCCATCCGGATTGACGCCGTGCTTCTTGCTGTAATCCTCGTAGCCGGCCATTGCGTAGACTTCGGCGTGCTGGCCGAACGCGGTACGGATACCGGCTTCAGCGCTGTAGCCGTTGAAGTCCAGGCCTTCCTTCGGGTCGAACTTGTTGTAGGCAACGCGGCCCACGAAGTCGGTGCTGTTGCCGATTTCCTGGTTGTAGCCCACGCCCACGCGCCACTGGTCAACCTTGAAGTTGCCGATGTCGGTCTTCTGCTGGTTGTACTCGCCAAAGGCGTGGAAGTTCGGCAGGAACGCGTAGGAACCCTTCACGCCCCAACCGTCGGCCTTGCCACCGTCGGCGTCGGTCTTGACGTAGTCGCCTTCAGCGTAGTTGTAGGACAGGCCTTCGGCAGCGGAAGCAGCGAACGGCAGGGCGGCGGCGAGCGCCAGGGCAATCAGGGACGTCTTCATGGGGGTACACCTCTGTTCTTGCAGCGGCGCACTGCGTGCCGCCTTGGAAATGTAAATTCTCCGTTATTCGCCCGAACGCGCCCTGAAAGCAGCCGTTGTGCGAACCGTGAATTTTTTGCGGAGGTTCAGGCTGACTCTGGCACACGCGCGCCTGCGCAGGTGCGTTCGAGTCCCAAGATCGTCTTGCACGGCCGGGGAGGCTGGCGTAGGGCTGCACGTTCTTTTCGATGGAAGGCCACCAGCTTTGCAGTGAAACAGCCAGCAATCAGCGTTAGCCGCCGATACCCCCCCAAGGTGGTTTTACAAACCCAGCGGCCTGCATCTCACCGAGCTCTGTCATGGCAGCCTTATGAAGCTTGCTGGAACTGTCAGGAAGGGTAAACACGCCCTCGGTACATCCGAAATCCTTCAGGCGAAGAACTCGTCGCTCCCAGAAACCATTGGGAGTCAAGCCGAGATTGGTCCATGTGGGATCCGATACCCAGTCAAGAGTCAGCGGGACGTGACACTCTGGATTCCACCTCAGCCTGGACAGAGGAAGTCCGACGACCTCTGCATGCGATTGCAGATTGGAAAAATCCAAGGCCAATTCGTTCTGAGGTGCAGTTTCCAGCCATGCATCCAGCGCCGGCCGTGACCGTTCAGTCTCACTCGGCTTTACCCAAAGGCTTGATGCGTTCTTGCCACCGCTGATGACAATGCGCCTCAGTACCGTCTGTGTGTTGATGATCATCGCGTCTGGCGAGCGCATGTCGTCGAACAGCACGTCATCCATCTGGACGCCGTGTGCGATCCGAAAGCTGCCATCAACCTTGCACTTGGTGAAGCTGCACCGCGATACCGTTACGAGGCCGCCCTCCGGAGTTCCCGGGCCAAAAAGCAGGCGATCGAACCGCAACCGATCAAACGTTGCTTCCCGGAGTTCACGGGATGCACCTTCGCTCGGACCGGCCAGTGCGTAGACAGACGCAAGATCATCAACCACCCTTTCCCCCACCAGTCCAGTTGTAGCCAACGTTTCCGGGAATTGTCATACGTCACGACTACATCCACCCCGTCGCGCTGACTGTGAGACCAAATTGAAGACGGACTTGATCCGGTTATCTCGTAGCCAAGCCCACCTGGGCCAAAGTAGTCTTGGGGCGCATTTCCCCGAGTAGGACGTAGGACTGAAAGGACATTGTCACCTTCCGCAAGGTCTGTCACGCGTCGCTGAAGCGCCGTTCCAAAGAAGAGTCGCATTGTCCAAGGTACCGGCGTAGTAGCTTGGGATCGTTCAGCAGCTCATCTCTGACCTGATTCACCATATTGGCAAGCCGCCGCTGCAGGTTGATCATCGCCGCCGAGTCGAGCACTTCATCACAGCTCAGTCCCAGCGCATCCATCCAGTTGATGGCAGACGGTGCGAAGTCATACAAGTTCTCGCCAGCCTGCAACGTCAGCGGATCCTGGCCGATGAACTGCCCCAGTTTCGGGTCGTAGTACCGGTAGCGGTTGTAGTTGAACCCTGTCTCCTCATCGAAGTACTGGCCCTGGAGACGAAGATTGTTGCGTACGACATCAACGCTGATCGAGCTGGGACACCTGTTCGGTACTCTGGAAGCGTTTGACCAGGAAGGTCTGCGGGTCCAGCACGGTGTCCACGCGGATCAGGCGGTGGTCCTGCTGCAACCGCGCCAGGGCGTGAAGGGGGGCAACTGCTTCGGCATGCATCGGGCCTTCCTTCGTCCCATGATCGTCGAGACCCCGACCGTGCCATCGCGCCATGACAGGCGCCAACTTTCTGACGCGAAGATGCAATTCATCCGATAAATTGCTTCAGCTTTGTGGAAAAAAACGCGGTTTTCATCACATTCCCCATCGTCGGATGGGTGCAGCGTGTCGATTTTCCGTGCCGTGGTTCGTCATATCAGCGAGGCGCCCGTTCCGGCGCGCCCCTTCCGGAGGTGTTCCATGTCTTACATCGATGGTTTCGTGCTTGCCGTGCCCACCGCCAACAAGGAGGCGTTCCTGGCTCATGCCCGCATGGGCGATGCGATCTGCATCGAGCATGGCGCCACCCGCGTGGTGGAGTGCTGGGGCGACGACGTGCCGCATGGCAAGCAGACCGACTTCTACCGCGCGGTGGAGGCCAAGGCGGATGAGACGGTGCTGTTCTCGTGGATCGAGTGGCCGGACAAGGCAACGCGCGATGCGGGCATGCAGAAGATGATGGAAGACCCGCGCATGGACCCGGCACACAATCCGATGCCGTTCGACGGCAAGCGGATGATCTACGGCGGTTTCGTGCCGGTGGTGGAACTGGGCGGGTAAGCGGGACAGCGCAGGGCGCCGGGATCAGCGTGGGGGGTCGGGCGCGTCGTCGAGGGCCTGCCCGCCGCCCATGCCGCCCATGCCGCCCATGCCGCCGCCCATCCCACCGCCTCCGCCGCCGCCTTTCGCACCGCCCTTGTCACCCGCGTCGGCCTTGCCTTTGGCCCCGGCCGACGGACGCGCCGGTCCCTGCTGCGGGATCGCGACGCTGGCGGGAATCGGCGCCAGGTCGAGCGCGGCGCGGATGAAATCGCGCAGCGACACCACCAGTGCCGCCGTCGGCACCGCGCGCCCCTGCGCCAGTTCGGTGGCCGCATGCGCGGCCAGGCGTACCTGTTCGTCGGTGCCGAGCAGAATGATGTCCGACAGTGCGGCCTCGACGGCATCGCGGATGCGCCGGGCGCGGTCGCTGCCGGCGGTGGCCACCGCGTCGGCCAGGCGCAGCGCCGCATCGTCGGGGTGGTCCTCGTGCGGGGCATGGCGCAGGTCACGCAGGTGGCGCGGGTCCACGTCCAGCGCGCCGGTAAAGGAGCCGCCCAAGGTCTTGTAGGCCGCGATCAGGGTGCGCAGGCGTTCGTTGATCTGTCGGTTTTCGCGCTCGCGGCGCTGTTGCAGGGTCTGCATCACCAGCAGGCGGATACCCACGCCAATCAGGGTGATGACCGCCAGCCCGATCAGGGTGGACAGCATGGCCTGCCAGGAACTGAAGTCGAGACCGCGCATGAAAACTCCCTCGCTTGGGAGCCTCACCGTAGCAGGCGCCAGGTGAGTGCGGCATCGGTGGCGGTCGGCCACCTGGCCGCCATGCCGCTCCCGCCCGCAGGCGGGAACGGCACGTAAGACTTACTTGCGCGCGCGCTTGGCCGGGGCCTTGCGGGCCACGGTCTTGGCAGCGCCGGCACGCTTGGCCGGGGCGGCCTTGCGGGCAGCGGTCTTCTTGGTCACGGCCTTCTTGGCGGTGGCGACCTTCTTGCCGACAACCTTCTTGGCGGCGGCGGTCTTCTTGCCGACGACCTTCTTGGCCGCAGCGGTCTTCTTGCCGACGACCTTCTTGGCCGCAGCGGTCTTCTTGCCGACGACCTTCTTGGCAACGGCGATCTTCTTGCCGACAACCTTCTTGGCAACGGCAGTCTTCTTGCCGACGACCTTCTTGGCAGCGGCGGTCTTCTTGCCGACAACCTTCTTGGCGGCCGCGGTCTTCTTGGCGACGGCCTTCTTGGCGGTGGCGACCTTCTTGGTCACGGCCTTCTTGGCGGCGACAGTCTTCTTGCCGGCCACCTTCTTGGCGGTCGCGGTCTTCTTGGCGACAGCCTTCTTGGCGGTGGCGACCTTCTTGGTCACGGTCTTCTTGGCAGCGGCGGCCTTCTTGGTCACAGCCTTCTTGGCGGTGGTGGCCTTCTTGCCGGCAGCCTTGGTGGTCTTGGTCACGGCCTTTTCAGCGGCGGCCTTCTTCTTGGCAACCTGCTTCTTCAGCGCGGCGGCCTCGGCCTTGGCGTTGCTCTTGGCGGTTTCCAGCTTCTTCTTGGCGGTGGCCAGGGTCTTGCCGACCGACTTGGCAGCCTTGTCGGCCTTCTTGGCGACGGTCTTCTCGGCCTTCTTGACGGCCTTCTTGACCTTGGCGACCTGGGTGGTCGCGGCCTTGCGGGCGCGCTTGACGGTCTTCTTCACCGACGCCACGGCGTCTTCAGCGGTGGTGGCGATGGTCTCGCCCACTTTGCCGGCCACTTCTTTCACTTCTTCGACGCCCTGCGACAGGGTCGCGGTCACACCATTACCGTTGCTCATGATTGCCTCCTAAGGGGCCTGGTCAGTTAAATCGCTGGCGATGCTATACCGGCGCGGTCCATCGTGGAACGGTCTTGTCGCAGCCTGTGAGCCGCATCTGTGCTTGGCAAGCGGCCAGCGCGGCAGGCCCTGCACCAGGTGGTGGACAGCAAACTGCTTGAAAACAGCTTCCGTGCTTGTGTCGACCGCTGCGGCAACGGTCATTCCTTCGTATGTCGAACGGGGTGGAGGCGGCGTGCATTTCTGCGTCGCACACGATCGGTTCGTTGCCCCTTGCCTGCACAACTGCGCCGATTGCGAAGACCAGACCGACCGCGATGGGCGTGTCGGCAACCCGCTGCGGGGCGTCGGGAGGATGCGGTGGACGCATGCCGATCGCGATCGACCGGCAGCGGATGCGACGGCGACGACACGGCGTTCGCGTGTGGCATCGCGAAGGGGGAGACGGGCTGCGACGAAACGGATCGGATCGACACGGTCGGGGTCATGGCCTTCCAGTGCCGCGCCCGCGCGCGGCTGGGTTGCAGGCAGCTTACCCCTGCACCAGGGCGTGTCAACGGTCGTCCGGCGCGCGTTTTTTCATGGCGCGTTTAGCCGCGAACGGACACACTCATTCAGCTTGCACTACCGTATAGCTGCTTTCCCGCCCTGCACCCTCGTTACGGAACCGCCGGACCATGCGACCGATCCCGACCCTGCTGACCCTTGCCCTCGCCGCCGCATTCGGTGGATTCGTCGCCACCGCCATCACCGCGCAGCTGGACAACCGCGCTGCCGCGTCGCCCGCCTCGCTGGCCATTCCGGCCACCGCTGCCCTGCCTGCGGCAGTGGCCGGCCAGCCGGTGCCGTCGCTGGCGCCGATGCTGGAGCGGGCGATGCCGGCGGTGGTGAGCGTCAACACCAAGCAGGTGGTGCGGGTACGCAACCCGTACTTCAACGATCCGTTCTTCCGCCGCCTGTTCCCGGAAGTGCCACAGGAGCGCATCAACGAATCGCTCGGTTCGGGCGTGATCATCGATGCCGCCGAGGGCCTGGTACTGACCAACCACCACGTCATCGACAACGCCGACGACGTGCAGGTCACCCTCGCCGACGGGCGCACGGTCAAGGCCGAGTTCATCGGTTCGGACCGTGATACCGACGTGGCACTGATCCGCATTCCGGCCGACAAGCTCACCGCCCTGCCGCTGGGCAACAGCGACCAGCTGCGCGTGGGCGACTTCGTGGTGGCCATCGGCAACCCGTTCGGCTTCAGCCAGACCGTCACCTCCGGCATCGTCTCGGCGGTGGGCCGCAGCGGCATCCGCGGGCTGGGCTACCAGAACTTCATCCAGACCGACGCGTCGATCAACCCGGGCAACTCGGGCGGCGCGCTGGTCAACCTGCAGGGCCAGCTGGTGGGCATCAACACCGCCAGCTTCAACCCGCAGGGCAGCATGGCCGGCAACATCGGGCTGGGCCTGGCCATTCCCTCCAACCTGGCGCGCGACGTGGTGGACCAGCTGGTCAAGCACGGCGTGGTGGTGCGCGGCACGCTCGGCATCGAAGCGCAGAACCTGACCCCGCAGATCGCCCAGGGGCTGGGGCTGACCGAAGTCCGCGGCGCGCTGGTGACCCGCGTGCTGGCCGGGTCCGGCGCGGCTGCCGCCGGCCTCAAGCCGGGCGATGTGGTGGTGGCCGCCAACGGCCAGCGCGTGGACAGCGCGCAGGCGCTGCACAACGTGGAAGGGCTGCAGCCGGTGGGCAGCACCCTTACTCTGGATCTGCGCCGCGACGGCAAGCCGCTGCAGCTCAAGGTGGCGCTGAAGGAACAGGCGCGCGCGGTCGCGGGCGACACCCTGGACCCGCGCCTGGGCGGTGCCACCTTCGTTGACCTGCCCGAAACGCTGCGCCAGGCCGGCGTCAGCGGTGTGCTGGTCAGCGAGGTCAAGCGCGGCAGCCGCGCCGCTGCCGCCGGGCTGCAGCAGGGCGATGTGATCACCGAGGCCACCGTGGGCGAATTCGCCGACCTGGCCAGCTGGCGCGCCAATTTCCAGAACCGGCCGCAGCAGCTGGTGCTGCGCATCGTGCGCGGCAACGTGCGCGGCGAGCTGGTGATGCGCTGAACGGCTCAGGATGCCGTAACGCCCCTTACACCCGCGCGGTGCTATTACCTTGTGTTCCTCGCCGTCCGGTTCGTCCGCGGTCACCATCCCCCATCGCATACAGGAGATACACGATGAGCCCCACCAATACCGAGAACCTGAAGGAACACCTGGGTGAAGCCGGTTCGCACCTGAAGTCGGCGGCCAGTGCCGCAGGCGGCGCGATCAAGGGCGCCACCGGTGCTGCCACCGACGAACTCCGCATCGGCAAGGCCAACGTCAAGGCCGAGCTGTCCGACACGGCGCTGTCGGGCCTGGCCGCCGCCGAATTCGGCGGTGCCGCTGCCAAGGAACAGGTCGATGCGCTGATGGACAAGGGCAAGGACCTGGTCGACAGCGCTGCCGAACTGATCCGTGAACGTCCGCTGGCGTCCTTCGGCGTGGCCTTCGCGGCCGGCTGGATCATCGCCAAGCTGGCCCGCAGCGGCGGCGACAAGTAAGCGTCGGCGTGAGCGATCAAGCCCACACGGCCGCCAACGGTGGTGCGGATTCCCCGCCACCGGACAGCGGCACTACCGCGCCCCCGCTGGATGAGAGCATCCGCCAGGTCGGTCAGGCCGGGCGCGCCACCGTCGACTCGGCCAAGCACACGCTGCGCTCGCTGCGACGCCTGGCGTCGGTCGATTTCGCCCTGGCGCGCAGTGCGTTCGGGCGGGCCTTGGCGTGGAGCGGGGTGGCGATCGTGTTCGGTGCATCGGCGTGGCTGCTGCTGGCCGGCACGCTGATTGCGCTGATGCAGCACTGGGGCCTGTCCTGGTTCCAGTCGCTGCTGATCACCTCCATCCTCAGCCTGGCCGTTACCGGCTATGCGATCTGGCGGGTGTCGTTCTTCTTCCGCCACACCGGCATGCATGCCACCCGTCGCCAGTTGTCGCGGCTGGGGCTGTACGACGAACCCACCGACGACGATCCCGATGCCCATGTGGGCAAGGCGGAGGGCACCCCATGAATTTCGAAGCCCTGCGCCGCCGCGTCAAGCGCGCCGAACAGGTGGTGTCGATCCGGGTCGATGAAACCCAGTGCAACTGGTTCACCCTGAGCCAGGTCTGGCGTGCCGGGTGGACGCCGTTGCGCATCATCACCGTTGGCCTGGCCGGGGGTTTCCTCGCCGGCAAGCTGGAGCCGGGCACGGCCAGGTTCCACGGTGCCCGCTGGCTGCAGATGATCGGCTCTGTCTCCAACCTGATGGCCAGTGCGCAGGCGGCATTCGCCTCGATGCAGGCCAGCGAAGCGGCCGATACCGCCGAGCAGGCAGCGGACAAGGTCGACGAGGCAGCGGACGAGGTGGCCTCACCTGCCGCCGCAGCGCCACAGGCAACGCCGCCACCGGCGCAACCGCGTCCTGCGGCCGCGCCGTTCCAGCAGCCGCAGCCGGCAGAAGCCGCCACGGATCTGTCCGAGCGCTGAGCCCGGGCATGCCCTGCCGCACCGCGCGGCGGGGCCTCGCCTGGTCTGCACGGGCACAACACGCCGCGCGCACCCGCACTGCCCAATAATGACGCTCCTTTCCTGCCTGCGACCTGCATGAGCGTCCCTGCCCCCTCTTCGCCCGATGCGGCTGCCGCACCACCACCGCCCCGGCCGCGCGCACCGATGTCGCTGGTGGTCCTGGCCACGCTGGCGGTCGCTTTCACCTTGTGGGCAGCGCAGGAGGTGATCCTGCCGGTGCTGCTGGCGATGTTCTTCGCGCTCGTCGGCAACCCGATCCTGCGCCTGCTGCAGAAGATCTGGATTCCACGCTTCCTCGGCGCGGTGCTGGTGCTGGGGGTGGGCCTGAGCGGTGCGGCCGCGCTGGGCGTGCAGCTGGTGGGCCCGGCGATGGAATGGGCGCAGGAAGCCCCCCAGCAGCTGCGCAAGGTGGCCCGCCAGGTGCAGGACCTGACCAAGCCGGTGCAGCAGGCCAACCAGGCGGCGGAGAACTTCGCGCGTGTGGCCGGCGGCGAAGGCAACCGCCGGGTGCAGGTGGTGCGCACCCAGCTGGACGATCCCTACAGAGTGCTTACCCGGGCACCGCGCCTGGCCGCCTCGGTACTGGCCGTGGTGCTGCTGACGCTGTTCTTCATGATCTACGGGCAGAGCCTGCAGAAGCATGCCATCGCACTGTTCCCCAACCGCCAGCAGCAGCGGTTCACCACCGACATCCTGCGGTCGATCGAGCGCGAGGTGTCGCGCTATGTACTGACCATCACCGTGATCAACACGCTGGTGGGACTGGTGTTCTCCGGCGTGCTGCTGCTGCTCGGGATCAGCCTGCAGGAGGCCCTGCTGTGGGGCACGGTGGCGGCGCTGCTGAACTTCGCCCCGTACGTGGGCCCGCTCATCGGCGTGGCACTGATGCTGTTGATGGGCTTTGTGGAGTTCAGTGATCCGTTCCACGCCCTGCTGCCGGCCGCCGGCTACCTGGCCCTGCACACCGTCGAAGGCCAGGTGGTCACGCCGATCGTGCTGGGCCGGCGCATGGCGATCTCGCCGCTGATCCTGATCCTGGCGCTGATGGTGTTCGGCTGGCTGTGGGGCATGGTCGGGCTGCTGCTGGCGGTGCCGCTGCTGGTCTGCATCAAGCTGGTGCTGGCCCGCCTGGACGGCATGCAGGGCTGGGCGCGGCTGCTGGAGTAAGCGTGTCGTGCCAGAATGCCGGCCCTTTTTCGGATGGAACCCGGCCCTGATGTCTTCCCCCGCACGCCGTTGCCTCACCCTCGCCTGCCTTGTCACCCTCGCCGCCCCGGCGCTGGCCGCCCCAGCGCCCAGCGCCGAGGTGGCCGGCCGCCAGCTGGTCGAGGCCGTCACCTGCAAGCGCCACCTGACCCCGGCCCAGTTCGCCGCCCTGGCCAAGGTGCTCAAGCCGACCGAGCTGATGGCCTACAGCGCACAGTCCGATGGTGAGTACGCGTTGACCACACCGCTGGTCGTGCTCGGCCAGCCGGTGAACCGCCTGCACCTGTACGACGGCGCCAACGGCGAGGACGGCATCGACAGCTACACCGCGTACTTCAGCACCGCCAGTGTCGAGCAGATGGCGGCAGTGGCGAAGATCCCGCGCAACGCTGCTGGCGACTACACCCTTGAAGTGGGTCGCCATGACCTCAGCGTACGGCCGGACGATGGCCAGGCATCCATCAGCTGCTCCTACGACCTGCGCTGAACGGCCGTCACCCGGGCCTGCCTGCGCGCGCCATGAAAGCCCGCGCGGGCAGGGGTAGAATGGCGGGGTGAAATTTCCTGTCCTTGCCATCACCCTCGACCTCGACGATACGCTGTGGCCGTTCGCTCCGATCGGCGCCCGCATCGACCAGGTCCTGTTCGACTGGATGCGTGAACACAGCCCCGCCACCGCCGCGATGTACCCCGTGGCGGCCATGCGGGAGCTGCGCGAGCGTTCCTTCCATGACAACCCGCAACTGCACCACGACCTGAGCGCGCTGCGCCGGTTGACCCTGCGCGAAGCGCTGGAGAACAGCGGTGCCGACCTGGCCCTGCTGGAGCCGGCGTACGAGGCGTTCTACGCCGCGCGCAACCAGGTGGAGTTCTACCCGGATGCGCTGGACGCGCTGGCGCGGATTGCCGCCAGGGTGCCGGTGGCGGCGCTCAGCAACGGCAATGCCGACCTGCAGCGGATCGGCCTGGCCCACCATTTCAGCTTCCAGCTCGGTTCGCGCGAACATGGCGCGGCCAAGCCGGCGGCCAGCATCTTCCACGCCGCCTGCGAACGCCTCGGCGTGGCGCCGGCCCATGTGCTGCACGTGGGCGACCATGTGGACATGGACGTGGTCGGCGCGATGCAGGCCGGCCTGCGCGGCTGCTGGATCAACCGCGTCGAGCACACCTGGAACCACCCTTCGCTGCAGCCCGACCTGCAGTTCGACACCCTGACCGGGCTGGCCGACTGGCTGGATGCCAACGCATCCGTCCAGCACGCCTGACCCCGCCGCGAACGGAGCCCCCTTCCGCATGACCCCGATCAACGGTTTCACCACCGATACCGCCCAGGCCCTGCCCCTGCATGTGATGAACCGCGAGCAGTTCGCTGCTTGGCGTGGGCAGCAGTCCCCGGCGCAGGTCGCCTGGATCGACGCGCAGCACTTCAACGGCAGCGGCGGCAGCGTGGTGCTGCTGCCCGGCGAACACGGTCTGGCCGGCGCGATCGTTGGCGTGGGCGACGCGGGCGATGCCTACGCCTACGCGCACGCTCCGTTCGCCCTGCCCGAAGGCAGCGTGTGGCAGGTAGCCGACACCCTGCCGGCAGAGATCGAAACGCTGCTGCACCTTGGCTGGGGCCTGGGCAGCTACCGCTTCGCGCGTTACCGCACGCCGAACCGGGCGCCGGCACAGCTGGCCGCCACACCCTCGGCGGAAGTGCGCGACGTGATCGCCGCCAGCCTGCGCGTGCGCGACTGGGTCAACACCCCCACCGAGGACATGGGCCCCCAGCAGCTGGAAGACGCCGCGCGCGAACTGGCCACTGCCCACGGTGCGCAGATCGAGGTGATCACCGGCGATGCGCTGCTCGAGCAGAATTTCCCGTCCATCCACGCCGTCGGCCGCGCCTCGCACCGCGCGCCGCGCCTGATCGTGCTGCGCTGGGGCAACGCGGACCGGCCGCACGTGGCGCTGGTCGGCAAGGGCGTGTGCTTCGACACCGGCGGGCTGGACATCAAGCCGGCCGACGGCATGCGCAACATGAAGAAGGACATGGGCGGCGCCGCGCATGCGCTGGGCCTGGCCGGGCTGATCATGGCCCAGGCGTTGCCGGTGCAGCTGACCCTGCTGATCCCGGCGGTGGAAAACGCGATCGGCCCGGACGCGTTCCGCCCCGGCGAAGTGATCGCCACCCGCAAGGGACTGAGCATCGAGATCGACAACACCGACGCCGAAGGGCGGGTGATCCTGGCCGATGCGCTGACCTACGCCAGCGAACAGCAGCCGGAGATCGTGCTCGATTTCGCCACCCTCACCGGCGCGGCGCGCATCGCGCTGGGCCCGGACCTGCCGGCGCTGTTCAGCAACGACGACACGCTCGCCCAGCAGTGGCTGCAGGCCGGTGAAACCACCCGCGACCCGGTCTGGCGCATGCCGTTGTGGCGCCCGTACCTGCGCTACCTGCACAGCAACATCGCCGACCTGGCCAACGCCGGCTCGCGCATGGCCGGCTCGGTCACTGCGGCGCTGTATCTGGAGCGCTTCATCGCCGACGGGCAGACGTGGGCGCACCTGGATGTGTACGCCTGGAACGACGGCGAACGCCCGGGCCGTCCGGCCGGTGGCGAAGCGCTGGCGCTGCGCTCGGCATGGGCCATGCTCAAGGCGCGCTACGCGTAACCCACGTAGAGCCGGGTTCTACCCGGCTGCCTTTCGTTGAGCATTGCGGGGGCTGACACCAGCCGGGTAAAACCCGGCTCTACGGTACTGCCTTGCGTCGGGTGTGGCGGGGGCTGACATCAGCCGCGTAGAGCCGGGTTTTACCCGGCTGCCTTTCGTTGGGTGTGGCGGGGGCTGACACAAGCCGCGTAGAGCCGGGTTTTACCCGGCTGCCTTTCGTTGGGCATCGCGGGGGCTCACACCAGCCGGGTAAAACCCGGCTCTACGGTGTTGCCTTTCGTTGGGCGTCGCGGGCCGGCGGATTCTTGTCGAAAATGTGAATATCGGCCGCGCTGCGGTTCTGACACCATGCAGGGGTCGCCCACCCACACGCATCGTGAAGGCAGGAACCCGGACATGTCGCTATTCGGCTATACCCGCGCCGGCCAGGAGCCGGGCGCCCCCCGCCCGCCTTCGCCGCTGCTGTGGCTCGCGCTGATCGCGCTGATCGCCGGCCTGCTGGTGCTGGCCTTTGCCTGGCTGGCCGGCTGGATCGGGCGCGATCGCGCCACCGCGCAGGTCTTCACCGACACCATCGAAGCCACCGGTCCGCCCCATCCGGGTTTCCGCCGTGCGCATACCAAGGGCGTGTGCGTCAGCGGCAGTTTCCAGGGCACGCCGGACGGCGCGGCGCTGAGTTCAGCCCGCGTGTTCCGCCAGGCCCGGGTGCCGGTGCTGGGCCGTCTGTCGATCGGGGGCGGCGACCCGCATGGCGCCGACGCCAACGCACGCGTGCGCAGCATGGCGCTGCAACTGGTCAGCGACGATGGACAGGAGTGGCGCACCGCGATGAACAGCTTCCCGTTCTTCGCCGTGCCTACCGCCGCCGCCTTCCTCGAACAGACCCGCGCCGGCATTCCCGATCCGGCCACCGGCAAACCAGACCCGGCGAAGATGGCCGCGGTGCTGGAAGCGTACCCGTCGGCCCGCGCGTTCCAGCAGTGGGCCAAGACCGCACCGTGGTCCAACAGCTGGGCCAACACCGACTACAACGGCGTCAACAGCTTCCGCTTCACCGCCGCCGACGGCAGCCACCGCTACGTGCGCTGGAGCATGCGACCGCAGGCCCCGTTCGTGGAAATGACCGCCGAACAGCGCGCGCAGGCCGGCCTGGATTACCTGGCCGACGAGTTCGGGCAGCGGCTGGCGCAGGGCCCGGTACGCTGGGACATGTGGGTGACGATCGCCGAGGACGGCGACCCGATCAACGATCCCTCGCAGGTGTGGCCGGCGCAGCGCCGGCAGGTCAAGGTGGGGACGCTCAGCCTGGTGGCGATGCAGCCGCAGGCCGAGGGCGCGTGCCGCGACCTCAACTACGACCCGTTGATCCTGCCCAGCGGCATCGCCGGGTCGGATGACCCGATCCTGGCCGCGCGGTCGGCGGTGTATTCGCAGTCCTTCAACCGCCGCGAGCGCGAGATCGCCAACGGCAAGGGTGCCGCCGCCACCGGCAGGGAGCGTGGGCAATGAAGCGCGCCAACGGACACTTCAACCTCACCGCCCGCGTCCTGCACTGGCTGATGGCGGCGATGATCCTGACCATGCTGTTCGTCGGCGTGACGATGGTGGCATCGCTGCAGTGGCGGCCGGCACTGATCGATCTGCACCGGCCGCTCGGCATCGCGATCCTGCTGCTGGCGCTGGTGCGCCTGGTCAACCGCCTGCGCCACCGTCCACCACCGCTGCCGGCAGACCTGCCGGCGTGGCAGGTGGCAGCGGCCCACGCCTCGCATTGGGTGCTGTATGCGCTGATGCTGGCCATGCCGCTGATCGGCTGGGCGATGCTGTCGGCCGGTGGCTACCCGATCGTGATGTGGTCCGGCGTTCACCTGCCCGCGATCGTGCCGCACGACCCCGCGCTCTACGCCGCGCTGCGCAACGCGCACAGCCTGCTCGCGTACGTGTTGTTCGCCACGGTGGTGGCGCACCTGTCGGCTGCGTTGTTCCACCTGTGGGTGCGCCGCGACGGCGTGTTCCAGGCGATGTCGAAAGGGCGGTAGTGCCGGCCGCTGGCCGGCACCCACCGACCGGGGTGCGCTCCGCAGCGCCTACAGCCAGCCTTTCTGCCGCGCCAGCCGGTAGGCTTCGATGCGGTTGGCCACGCCCAGCTTGCCGATGCACTCGGACAGGTAGTTGCGCACGGTGCCATGCGAGAGTCCCAGCTGGGTGGCGATCTCGCTGGCCGAGCGGCCGTCGCCGGACAGGCGCAGCACCTGGCGTTCGCGGTCGTTGAGCGGGTCGGCCTGCGACCATGCATCCAGGGCCAGTTGCGGGTCGATCGCGCGCCCGCCGCGCTGTACCTGGCGCAGCGCGTCGGCCAGGCGCTCGGCCGGCGCATCCTTGAGCAGGTAGCCGCACACACCGGCGTCCAGCGCGCGGCGCAGGAAGCCCGAGCGCGCGAACGTGGTGACGATCACCACCTTGATCGGCAGCGCGTGGCGGGCGATGCGCTGGGCCAGCTCCAACCCGGACAGGCCCGGCATCTCGATGTCGGTGACCAGAACGTCCGGGGTGAACTGCTGCAGCATCCGCCACGCTTCCTCGCCGTCGGCCGCGCTGCCCAGCACCTCGATATCGGCTTCCAGGCCAAGCAGCGCCGACAACGCGCCGCGCACCATCGCCTGGTCTTCGGCCAGGACGATGCGGATCATCGCGCACCCCCAGCCGGCAGCGGCGTCGGGCCGGTAGCGCTGGCCGGCAGTGCGGCAACGGCCGTGGTGGCCGCCGGCAACGCGATCCGCACCGACACACAGGTCCCTTCGCCAAGCACCGACTGCAGCAGCAGCGTGCCGCGCAGCGCCGCCACGCGTTCGCGCATGCCGCTGAGGCCGTTGCCGTCGGTCTGTGCGCCGCCGCGTCCATCGTCGCGGATCTGCATCAGCAGGGTGCGTCCCTCCTGCTCGAACTGCACCCACGCCTGATGCGCCTGCGCATGCCGGGCGATGTTGGTGGCCGCCTCGCGCAGCACCAGCGACAGCGCGCGCTCGATGTCCACCGGCATCGGCGGCGGCGGCGCGTAGTGCAGGTGCACGTGCTGGCACTCCAGCAGCAGCCGCGCCGACGCCAGCTCGGCGGCCAGGTCGCTGGCGCGGATGCCGGTAACGGCGCTGCGCACTTCAGCCAGCGCCTGGCGGGCGATCGCCTCGGCTTCGGTGACCTCCCGACGCGATGCCTCCGGGTCGCGGTCGAACAGCTTGCGCGACAGTTCCAGCTTCAACGTGATCAGCGACAGGGTGTGGCCGAGCAGGTCGTGCAGGTCGCGGCCAATGCGCTCGCGCTCTGCGGTGGCGGCCAGCCGCCGCACCTCTTCCTGCGACAGCTGCAGCGCCGCATCGCGTTCCTTGTTGAGGCTCTCGACGTTGATGATGATGCCGATGATCAAGGCCATCGACGGAATCCACACCACCAGCTGCCATTGATACCCCACCCACAGCGCGATACCCACGAACACCGCATTGAGCACCAGCAGCTGCAGCAGATAACGCCACAGGCCACCCTCGCGGCAGGTCCGCAGCATCACGCAGCCAAAGATGAAGTAACTGATGCCGGACGGATACCACGGCAGCAGCGCCAGCCCCATCGCCACCATCGCCAGCGCATAGCGCGGCCCGTGGTGGCGCGGCGCGAGCAGCAACCGGCCGTACAACGCCAGAAACACCGGATAGGTCAGCAGCGTCAGCCATAACCACCGCCAGGAATAGCCGCTGCCGAAGATCGGGGTAAAGAACACCCAGCCGGTCCACAGCAGGTGCACCGCATCGGCCCACGCCGGCTTGCCACGGCGCACGTTGTCGGCCACCGACGAGTCCGGCGCAGGCCGCAGCAGCGTAGCAATCCAGCGCGATGTCACGGGCGGCTCCAGACGGGGTGGGTCAGGCGCGATCATGCCATTTCACCCGGTACGACGCAGGCGGCGCCGTGCCAGCGTCAGGGCCACGGCGGTAACGCCCAGCAGCACCGCGATGTGCACCCAGCCACTCCCCTGCGCCGGCTGGCCAACCGCCGGCAGCGCCAGCTGGGCCAGGTGCCAGGTCGGCCACAGCGGCGCCAGGGTGGTGAACAGGGACGGCAGCATCGACAGCGGCAACCACAGCCCGGACAGCAGGGCCAGCGGCAGATAGACCAGATTGACCACCGCCGGCGCCGCGCCGGCACCGACATGGCTGCCGATCAGCAGCCCAATCGCCCCCAGTGGCAACGCCGCGAACCCGGCCACTGCCAACAGATGCAGCGCCGCCGCTGGCGTAACCACCACACCGGCAGCGGTCGCCACGGCAATCAACAGGGCGGCCACCACGACCGCAAACAGCACCGTCATCAACAGCCGCGCCAGCAGCGGCGCCATCGGCGGCATCGGCAGCGCACGCTTGAGCGTGAGCAGGCCACCCTCGCGGTCCAGCGCCAGCTGCACACCGAAGCCGAACAGCGCCGGCGCCATCGCACCGAACACGCAGTAGGTGGCCAGCAGATACACCGGTGCCTGGCCGCGGCCGAGCAGCACGCCGAACAACGAATAGAACAGCACCGGGAACAGCAGCGACGGCAGGACGAAGCCCGGGTAGCGCCAGGCACGGCGCAGCTCGCACAGGATTTCGGCCCGGTAGATCGGCCACGCCGGCGCGAGGCGGGGGGTGGCGGGTGTGGCGTGGACGTCGGTGTTCATGCGGCCTCCCGGGTCAGTTCGACGAAGGCGTCGGCCAGGCCGCCGCCATGCACTTCCAGTTCCTGCAGCTGCGGGTCCTCGGCAAGCAGCCGCGCGACCACCGGCTCGGCCGGCTCGGCCAGCAGCTGCAGCCGCAGGCCATCGCGCTGCACCCCGCGTACGCCCGGCCAGTGCCGCAATGCCGCCACGTCGAGCGTGCTGCGGCAGCGGATCCGGCGCGGCGCAAGCTGCTGGCGGAACTGCGCCAGCGGGCCATCGGCCAGCACCCGGCCCTGCTCGATCACCACCACGCGCTGTGCCAGCGCCTCGGCTTCTTCCAGGTAGTGGGTGGTCAGCAGCACCCCGCAGCCCTCGCTGGCCAGCTGCCGGATCGCCTGCCACAGCGCCTGGCGGGCCTGGATGTCCAGGCCGGTGGTGGGCTCGTCAAGGAACAGCAGGCGCGGTCGCCCGCAGATGGCAATGGCGAACTGCACCCGGCGTTGCTGCCCGCCGGAAAGCCGGCCGTAACGGCGTGTGGCCAGATCGGTGAGACCGGCCAGCGCCAGGCACTCCTCCAGCGGACGGGGATCGACGTAGCAGACACGCGCCAGGTCGATCAGTTCCGCCACCTGCAGCACCGGCGGCAGCGCCGTGGTCTGCAGCATCACGCCGATGCCCGCGCGGCTGGCGCGGTCCTGCGGATCACCACCGAGCAGCTCGGCAACGCCGGCATCCAGGCGGCGCAGGCCCAGCAGCACCGAGATCGCGGTGCTCTTGCCGGCACCGTTGCGACCGAGCAGCGCGAGAATCTCGCCGCGGTGCAATGCAAACCCGACGCCCTGCAGCGCGGCCACGGCACCATAGTGAACCTGCGCCTGGTGCAGCCGGGCCAGGGGAGACGCAACGGGATCGGACATGGAACGCGCTCCGGGAGGGAATGACGACAGCCTCGCCCGTCGCCTTGGCCCCCGACAGTGGCCGTCGTCAGCGCACGTGGGTGACAGCTGTCACTGACGCGGCACCGGCAGTGCGCGCATGCTGTGCACCACCCGGCGCCCTGCCGGATTGCCCGAGGGCCGCCGTTGCGGTCACACTCGGCCCGATTCCCCGTCCAGGCTCACGATGAACGCATCTGCTGAACTGCTCAAGGAACTCCGTATCGACCGCAAGACCCCGCCGCCGCCGTCCTCCGGGCGCGGTCGCTGGATCGTGCTGGCGCTGGTGGCCGTGGTGCTGCTTGGCGCGATCGGCTGGTTCGTCGCCGGCCGCGAGCGCCCGATCGAGGTCACCACCGCGCCGGTGGTGGCGATGGGCCAGGGCGGCAGCAGCAGCACCGTGCTCGACGCCAGCGGCTACGTGGTCGCCCGGCGCATGGCCACCGTGTCGGCCAAGATCACCGGCAAGGTCCGCGAGGTGATGATCGAAGAAGGCATGCGCGTGGAAGAAGGCCAGGTCATGGCCACCCTGGACCCGATCGATGCCAACGCCCAGCGCAGCCTCTCGGCCTCGCAGCTGGAGGCCGCACGCAGCCAGCTGGCCGGGCTGCAGGCCCAGGTCGCCCAGGCCGATGCCGAGGCCGGACGCCTGCAGTCGCTGGTCGGCCAGCAGCTGGTGTCGCGGTCGCAGTACGACCTGGCCATCGCCCAGCGCGAGAGCCTGCGCGCACAGCTGCGCACCGCCCAGCGCAACACCAGCGTGGCCAGTGATGCGCTGGCCATCGCCGACCTCGGCGTGGACAACAACATCGTGCGTGCCCCGTTCTCCGGCGTGGTCACCGCCAAATCGGCGCAGCCGGGCGAGATCGTGTCGCCGCTGTCGGCCGGTGGCGGGTTCACCCGGACCGGCATCGGCACCATCGTGGACATGGATTCGCTGGAGATCGAGGTCGAGGTCGGCGAAGCCTTCATCGGCCGCGTGCAGCCGAAGATGCCGGTTGAAGCCACGCTCAATGCCTACCCGGACTGGAAGATCCCCGGCGAGGTGATCGCAATCATTCCCACCGCCGATCGCGGCAAGGCCACCGTCAAGGTACGCGTGGCGCTGAAGACCAAAGACCCGCGCATCGTGCCGGAGATGGGCGTGCGCGTGAGCTTCCTGGAAGCGGCCAAGCCCCAGGCCGCCGCACCCAAGGGCGTACGTGCGCCGGCCTCGGCGCTGGTCGAGCGCGGCCAGCAGACCGTGGCCTTCGTGGTCGGCGACGACCAGCGCGTGCAGCAGCGCACGGTCACCCCCGGTACGACGTTGAACAATGACCGTCAGGTCACCGCCGGCCTGCGTGCCGGCGAGGTGGTGGTCACCGACCCGCCGGCGGCGCTGCGCGACGGCAGCAGGGTCACGGAAAAGCAATGACGGCCTGAGGCCCGCAGCAGGCGCCACCGCCTGCTGCCCGCCCGCCGATGCGTGTACGCGGCCCCGGTTCCGGTGGCGGCGCGATGTGCGATTCCCGCGTGTCGCCACGGCGCGCGCCTGCCTTCTTTCCACCGATCCCGGAGAACCACCCATGTCCACCCTGGTTTCGCTCCGCAACATCACCAAGACCTACCAGCGCGGCCCCGAGAAGGTGCAGGTGCTGCACGGCATCCACCTGGACATCCAGCGCGGCGATTTCGTCGCCCTGATGGGCCCGTCCGGTTCGGGCAAGACCACGCTGCTGAACCTGATCGGCGGGCTGGATACGCCCAGCGGCGGCGAGATCGAGATCGAGGGCGAGCGCATCGACCAGATGAGCGGCGGCCAGCTGTCGACCTGGCGCAGCCACCATGTCGGCTTCGTGTTCCAGTTCTACAACCTGATGCCGATGCTGACCGCGCAGAAGAACGTGGAACTGCCGCTGCTGCTGACCCACCTCGGCGCAGCCCAGCGCAAGCGCAATGCCGAAATCGCGCTGACCCTGGTCGGCCTGGCCGATCGCCGCAGCCACCGGCCCAACGAACTCTCCGGCGGCCAGCAGCAGCGTGTGGCGATCGCCCGCGCGATCGTCTCCGACCCCACCTTCCTGATCTGCGACGAACCCACCGGCGATCTGGACCGCCAGTCGGCCGAGGAGATCCTGCAC
Organism: Stenotrophomonas sp. LGBM10; assembly: GCF_046736075.1. Taxonomy (GTDB): domain Bacteria; phylum Pseudomonadota; class Gammaproteobacteria; order Xanthomonadales; family Xanthomonadaceae; genus Stenotrophomonas. The sequence continues at coordinate 2,635,874 of NZ_CP177163.1, read as the reverse complement.
CTGCTGCAGCAGCTCAACCGCGAGCATGGCAAGACCATCATCATGGTCACCCACGATCCCAAAGCGGCCGAGTACGCCACCCACACCGTGCACCTGGACAAGGGCGAACTGGCCGACGCGCCAGCGGCCCACTGACGGAGGATGCCGCGATGAAATACCTCTCGCTGGTGTGGGCGCAGCTGTTCCGCAGCAAGACCCGCACCCTGCTGACGTTGTTGTCGGTGGTGGCCGCCTTCCTGCTGTTCGGCATGCTCGATTCGGTGCGCGTGGCCTTCACCTCCGGCGGCAGCGTCGAAGGCGTCAACCGCCTGGTGGTCACCTCGCGCCTGTCGATCACCCAATCCCTGCCGATCCGGCTGGACCCGCAGATCCGCCAGGTCGAGGGCGTGCGCGACGTGACCTCGGCCATGTGGTTCGGCGGCATCTACCGCGACCCGAAGAACTTCTTCGCCAATTTCTCGGTGGCGCCCAACTACTTCGACGTCTACCGCGAACTGCAGTTGCCGCCCGCCCAGCTCAAGGCCTTCCAGGACACCCGCACCGGCGCGGTGGTCGGGGAGACCCTGGCCAAGGAGTTCGGCTGGAAGATCGGCGACACCATTCCGCTGCAGGCCACCATTTTCCCGCGCGGCGGCAGCAACGACTGGCCACTGCAGCTGGTCGGCATCTACCGCTCCAAGGACCGCGCGCTGGCGGCCAACGAAGAACGCCAGCTGATGATGAACTGGAAGTATTTCGACGAATCCAACGACTACATCAAGAACCAGGTGAGCTGGTACACGGTGACACTGGACAACCCGGACCATGCCTCGCGGGTGGCGCAGGCCATCGATGCGATCTCGGCCAACTCCGACCACGAAACCAAGTCGCAGACCGAATCGGCGTTCCAGCAGGCCTTCGTCAAGCAGTTCGCCGACATCGGCATGATCGTCACCTCGATCATGGGCGCGGTGTTCTTCACCCTGCTGCTGCTGACCGGCAACACGATGGCGCAGGCGGTGCGTGAACGCATTCCCGAACTGGCCACGCTCAAGACGCTGGGCTTCCAGGACGCAACCGTGCTGGTGCTGGTGATGGTCGAGGCGGTCCTGCTGATCGGCCTGGGCGGCGCGATCGGGATGGGGCTGGCCGCACTGGTGCTGCCGATCCTCGCGCCGATGACGATGGGCCTGCTGCCACCGCAGGTGCCGCTGCAGACCTGGGTCGTGGGCATCGGCCTGATCCTGGTCATCGGCGTGGTGGTGGGCCTGCTGCCGGCGCTCCGCGCCAAGCGGCTGAAGATCGTCGACGCATTGGCCGGGCGTTGAGCCCAGGAGAACGACATGAAGAAGCATTGGATGGGAAACGCACTGTCGATCCTGCTGCTGGCGATCGGCCTGGCCGTCTGGGTCGCGCTGCCGTGGTTCGGCGTACTCGTCATCGCCCTGGCCATTGCGGTGTGGCTGGTTGCCACGCGCAGCGGACGGCTGGCGCTGGCGGCCACCCGCATCGGCATCGCCAGCCTGCCGCAGCGGTGGGGCGCCTCGTCGGTGATCGTGGTCGGCATTGCCGGCGTGGTCGGCGTGCTGGTGGCGATGCTGGCGATGGGCGAAGGCTTCCAGGCCACGCTCGCCAGCACCGGCGATGACAGCACGGCCATCGTGCTGCGCGGCGGCTCGCAGGCGGAGACCAATTCGGTCATCACCCGCGACCAGGTACCGCTGTTGTCCACATTGCCGGGCGTGGCCAGGGATGCGCAGGGCCGCGCACTGATCTCGCCGGAGCTGTCGCAGGTGGTCAACGTGGCCTCCAAGGGCGACGGCACCGACGTCAACGCGCAGTTCCGCGGGGTGGGCGAAATGGCGTGGGCGGTGCACGACAAGATGAAGATCGTGGAAGGCCGGCGCTTCAACACCGGCCTGCGCGAGATCGTGGTCGGCAAAGGCGCGCAGGCGCAGTTCCAGGGCCTGGAGGTGGGCAGGACGCTGACCCTGGGCAACCAGGCCTGGACGGTGGTGGGGGTGTTCGCCTCCGGCGATGCGCACGAGTCCGAACTGTGGACCGACGCGGAGACGCTGGCCGCCACCTACCAGCGCAGCGCCTGGCAGTCGATCAGCGTGCGTACCGACGGCAAGGCCGGTTTCGAGCAGTTCAAGGCAGCCGTGGCCGGCGACCCGCGGCTCAAGCTCGATGTGGAAACCACCCGTGACTACTACGCCAAACAGGGCGGTGGCCTCAACACCCTGATCAGCGTACTGGGCACGGTGATCGGGGCGATCATGGCGATCGGCGCGGTGTTCGGCGCGCTCAACACCATGTATGCCGCTGTCGCCACCCGCGCACGCGAGATCGCCACGATGCGCGCGATCGGCTTCCGTGGGCTGCCGGTGGTCACCGCGGTGATGCTGGAGACCATGCTGCTGGCACTGCTCGGCGGACTGCTTGGCTGCGCGGTGGCCTGGGCGCTGTTCAATGGCTACAGCGTGTCCACCATCGGCAGCAACTTCAGCCAGGTCGTGTTCCAGTTCAAGGTCTCGCCGGAGCTGTTGTGGAGCGGCTTGAAGTGGGCGCTGGGCATCGGCCTGGTCGGCGGCCTGTTCCCGGCGCTGCGTGCGGCACGGCTGCCGATCACCACTGCGCTGCGCGACGGCTGACGGCACTGCAACGAACGCGCGTGCGCAGGCGCGCGCACGAAATAGCAATGATCGAACCGCATGCGCAAGCGTGCGGTTCTTTTTTTCCGGGAGCGTTCACGGCGCGTTTAGTTGCGCGCCGTGTCGCACGATACCGCGTGTTTTTCAGGGTGCGGCGCGATGTCGCAGGCGTTCAAGATGCGCACGCCGTCGCCGCTATGGATGCGTCCACGTATCGTCGCGACGCGCGTTCGCGCACGCGATGCGCATAGATGAAAAAGGTTTCTTCTGAATGCGCGCATTTGTCAGCGCGTGTTCATTTAAGGCCGTTTTCATGCTTTCAGATGAAAGTAAAAATTTTGAAAAGTCATTAGAATCCCGCCCCCCACGTCGTGGTGTTGTCCCCACGCCGCCCTCCAGGGCGCACGATTTTTTTGAGAAAGAGAACGCACGGATGTATTTGAAGACCAATCCGCTGCGCAACGCGATCGCCATCGCGCTTGTCGCCAGCTGCAGTGCCCCCGCCTTCGCACAGAGTGCCGCGGACGGCACCACCAACCTCGACCGCATTGAAATCACCGGTTCGCGCATCCGCCAGGCCAGCGTTGAAACCGCACAGCCGGTGGTGGCACTGAACCGCGCCGAGATCGAGAAGAAGGGCTACGTCAACGTCGCCGACATCCTGCAGGACGTCACCGCCGCCGGTTCGCCGAGCATGAGCCGTGCCTCCTCGCTGACCTCGTCGCGCGACTTCGGCGGCATGTACGTCAGCCTGCGCAACCTGGGCCCCGAACGCAGCCTGGTGCTGATCGACGGCCGCCGCATGGGCGTGAGCGCCGGCGGTTACTCCGACCTGGCCTCGATCCCGTCCTCGATCGTGGACCGCGTGGAAGTGCTGACCGACGGCGCCTCGGCGCTGTACGGCTCGGACGCCATCGCCGGTGTGGTCAACATCATCACCCGCAAGAACTTCGACGGCGCTGAAGTCAACGCCTACGTCGGCCAGTACGGCCAGGGCGACGGTCAGAAGACCTCCTACAGCGCGACCTTCGGCAAGACCTTTGATCGCGGCTGGTTCACCGTGGGCGGCGAGTACACCGACGAAGATCCGGTGCTGGGCAGCGCGCGCGAGTTCACCGCCTACCCGAACGGCCCGGCGCACCCGACCGACGGCCTGAGTGGCATCACCGAGTGGGGCTACGCCACCGTCGGCGGCACCAACATCAGTGTCGGTCCGGGCGGCGATCCGTCGCAGCCGGGCAACTTCAAGCCGGTCGACAAGGCCAACGACAGCAACGCCAAGAGCAACATGAGCCTGCTCACCGGCCTGCAGCGCAAGTCGGTGTTCGCCAACGGTGGTTTCTCCATCACCGACAACCTGCGCATCGTCGGCGACGCGCTGTACAGCGAACGCGAGTCGACCAAGCAGCTGGCCGGCTACCCGTACTCGGTCTCGGCCGCACAGGCCCGCAACGGCACCCGTGCCGCCCTGTCCAAGGACAGCGCGTTCAACCATTGGGGCCAGGACGTGCTGTTCGCGCACCGCACCGAGGAAATGCCGCGCGGTACCGAGAACAACCTGACCACCAAGCGTGCCACCCTGGGTCTGGAAGGCAGCTTCGAAACCGGTTCGCGTTACTGGGACTGGAACGTCAGCTACATGTACAACCGCAATGAAGGCGAGCGCATCGGCACGGGCAGCATGTACCAGCCGAACGTGAACCTCGCCGTCGGCCCGTCGTTCATCGACAGCCAGGGCGTGGCGCACTGCGGCACCGTGGGCAACGTCATCGCCGGCTGCACCCCGTGGAACCCGCTGGCGCCGATGGGCTCCAACAGCGCCGGTTCGCTGAGCCGCCAGGACGTGCAGGATTTCCTGTTCACCCGTTACGTGGACAAGATCCAGAGCACCACCAAGGTGGCCAGCGCGAACATCTCCGGTTCGCTGTTCTCGCTGCCGGCCGGTGACATCATGGGTGCGATGGGCTTCGAGCACCGCAGCGAAGAAGCCAGCTACACCCCGGACCTGATGGTGCAGAACGGCCAGATCGCCGGTACCAGCGGCAAGCCGACCCGCGGCGACTACTCGCTCAACGAGGTGTACCTGGAGTTCCAGGTGCCGCTGCTGGCCGACATGGCCTTCGCCCGCGAACTGTCGCTGGACCTGGCCGGTCGCTATTCGGACTACAACAACTTTGGTGCCACCACCAACAGCAAGTTCGGCCTGAAGTGGAAGCCGATCGACAGCCTGCTGGTGCGCGCCACCTACGGCACCGGGTTCCGTGCGCCGACCGTGGATGACCTCTACGGCGGTACCGTGACCACGCGCGATTCGTTCACCGATCCGTGCGACACCCTGTTCGGTGCGGCCGCCAAGAGCCCCGACGTTGCTGCGCGCTGCGCGGTCAATGTGCCGGCAAACTTCCGCCAGCAGAGCGCCGATGGCAGCAATGCGATGGTGCCGGGCCAGCAGGCGACCACCGATTTCAACTCGGGTTCCAACCCGGAGCTGAAGCCGGAAACCGCCAAGACCTGGACCGTGGGCGTGGTGTACAGCCCCGAGTTCGTGTCGGGCCTGGACCTGAGCCTGGACTGGTGGAAGATCCGCATCAACAACGTGATCGTGGGTGAGTCGGCAACGGACATCCTCAACCAGTGCTACATCCAGGGCAACCAGTCGGCCTGCGGCCGCTTCACCCGTTCGACCTCCGGCAGGAACATCGGCCAGGTCACCGCACTGGACCGCACCCTGAACAACGCCGGTTTCCAGGAAACCGCCGGCTATGACCTCAGCGTGCGCTACCGCCTGCCGGAACTGGCGATCGGCAAGTTCGCGATCTCCTGGAATACCACCTACGTGGATTACCTGGAGCGCAAGAGCGACAACATCGACACCACGCCGATCGAGCAGTTCACCGGTTGGGGCGGCAACTTCCGCGTGCGTTCCAACCTCAACGTGGACTGGACCTACGGCAACCTGGGCATCGGCTGGACCGCGCGCTACTACTCCAGCATGAAGGAGAAGTGCTCGTACGACCTGACCGGCGGCCCGGAATGCAACCTGCCCGACTTCAACTCGGTGTACACCGACGCGCAGCCGAGCAACAAGGTGGGCTCCAACACCTTCCACGACCTGCAGGTGCGTTACGTGCTGCCGTGGAACGGCACCGTGTCGATGGGCGTGAACAACGTGTTCAACCATCAGGGTCCGATCATGTACAGCCAGCCGAACAGCAGCTTCACCTACTACGGTGGCTTCGACATCGGTCGTTTCATGTACATGAAGTACCAGCAGCGTTTCTGATCCAGCATTTCTGATCCACGGCTTACTCTCTCCAAGCCGTTGATGGAAGTAAGGCGGCGCCCTCGGGCGCCGTCTTTTTTTTGCGCTGCGCGCGACAATGATCGGGGCCGACGGCAGCCGGGTAGAGCCGACCGTTGGTCGGCTGGCCGCGCGCAGCGCGGCAATGATCGGAGCCGGCATTGCGCCAACGGCAGCCGGGTAGAACCCGGCTCTACGGGGGCGCGGCGCGGCAATGATCGGGGCCGGCATTGCGCCAACGGCAGCCGGGTAGAACCCGGCTCTACGGGGGCGCGGCGCGGCAATGATCGGGGCCGGCATTGCGCCAACGGCAGCCGGGTAGAACCCGGCTCTACGGGGGCGCGGCGAATTCCCGGGTAGAGCCGACCGTTGGTCGGCTGGCCGCGCGCAGCGCGGCAATGATCGGAGCCGGCATTGCGCCAACGGCAGCCGGGTAGAACCCGGCTCTACGGGCGCACGGCGAATTCCCGGGTAGAGCCGACCGTTGGTCGGCTGGCCGCGCGCAGCGCGGCAATGATCGGGGCCGGCATTACGCCAACGGCAGCCGGGTAGAACCCGGCTCTACGGGGGCGCGGCGAATTCCCGGGTAGAGCCGACCGTTGGTCGGCTGGCCGCGCGCAGCGCGGCAATGATCGGGGCCGGCCATGCGCCAACGGCAGCCGGGTAGAACCCGGCTCTACGGGCGCGCGGCGAATTCCCGGGTAGAGCCGACCGTTGGTCGGCTGGCCGCGCGCAGCGCGGCAATGATCGGAGCCGGCAATGCGCCAACCGCAGCCGGGTAGAGCCGACCGTTGGTCGGCTGGCCGCGCACGGCGCGGCAATGATCGGGGCCGGCATTGCGCCAACCGCAGCCGGGTAGAACCCGGCTCTACGGGGGCGCGGCGCGGCAACGTGGGTCAGGCTGCCTTGCGCGACCGCCACACGCTGTCGCCGATGAACAGCGCCAGCCCGGTCCAGATCGCGGCGAAGCCGATGGCCTTGGCGGTGTCGAACGGTTCGCGGAAGAAGAACACGCCCAGCAGCAGGCCCAGGCTCGGCGCGATGTACTGCAGGATGCCGACCAGCGACAACGGAATGCGCTTGACCCCGTAGGCGAAGCCGATCAGCGGCAGGGCCGTGACCGCGCCGCCAAGGATCAGCAGCGCATCGTTCTGCCAGCCCCAGCCACCGAAGAAGCCACCGCCATGCCCGTTCTCGCTCCACAGCGCGAAGCCGATGGCCGGCAGGAACAGATACAGGCTTTCCACGCCCAGCCCGGCCACCGGGTCGACCGAAATCAGCTTGCGCAGCAGGCCGTACAGCCCGAACGAACAGGCCAGCCCCAGCGCGATCCACGGCGGCGTGCCCGCATCGATGGTCAGCCAGGCCACGCCCAGCCCGGCGCAGCCCACCGCCAGCCACTGCAACCGGTGCAGGCGCTCCTTGAGCACCACCACCCCGAGCAGCACGCTGACCAGCGGGTTGATGAAGTAGCCCAGACTGGTTTCGATCACGTGGCCGGCGTTGATCGCCCAGATGTACAGGCCCCAGTTGAACGCGATCGCCAGGCTGCTCAGCGCCAGCGTCGGCAATGCCCGCTTCTGCGCGGCGATGGCCTTCCACCACCCGGTCCCCACGCTCAACAGCAGCCAGGCCACGACCAGCACCGTGCTCCAGATGATGCGGTGGGCGATGATCTGCTGCGACGGTACCGCCTTGAGCAGGTGCCAGTAGACCGGCACCAGCCCCCACAGGGTGAAGGTGAACGCGGTGATCGCCAGCCCGCGGCGTTGTTCCTGCAGGCTGTGCTGCGGCGACAGGCTCATTTCGCGCGCGTCCGGGCCAGGGTCAGCACCACCACGCCGGCCAGGATCACCGCCATCGCCAGCAGGTCATGCCCACCGAACTGCTCGTTGCCGATGATCACGCCCAGGATCACCGCGATCACCGGGTTGACGTAGGCATAGCTGGCCACCAGTGCCGGGCGCACGTTGTGCAGCAGCCACACATACGCGGTGAACGCCACGATCGAGCCGAACACGCACAGGTAGGCCACGGCGGCCAGCCCATTGACGGAGGGCCAGGTGGTGGGGCGCTCACCCGTTGCCAGGCCCAGCGCCACCAGCATCACGCCGCCGCAGAGCATCTGCCCGGCTGCGGTCATGAACGGGCTGGGCAGGTCCAGCCCGCGCGCCCAGATCGAGCCGAATGCCCAGCCGATGGGGGCGACCAGCAGCAGGATCAGCCCCTGCGGCGAGGCGGTCAGGCTGCTGCCGGCGTTGAGCCAGACCACGCCGAGGAAGCCGATCGCGATGCCCAGCCACTCCCCGCGGCTGGCATGCTGGCCACGCATCGCCGCGAACAGCGCCATCCACAGCGGCACCGATGCCACCGCGGTGGCGGCCAGGCCCGAGGACACCGTGCGCTCGGCCAGCACCACCATGCCGTTGCCCAGCACCAGCATGGTCAGGCCCATGATGCCCAGGTTGCGCCACTGCCGCCGGGTCGGTGCCGGCATGCCGCGCCAGCGCAGCACCGCGTACATCAGCGAGCCGGCGATGATGAAGCGCGCGCCGGACACGGTCGTCAACGGCAGCGCGCCGCCCTCCAGCGCCAGCCGGATGCCGAGATAGGTGGACCCCCAGACCACGTAAACCAGCAACAAGGCAAGTACGACAAGGCCGCTCCGGGGAGCAGCCGCTGCGGGTTCAGGTGAAGACATGGCACACCACCATCCGGGGGAATGGGAATTCTAGGCCACTACGCTGCCGGCCATCACCCCGGGAAACGGCATGCTGTATGCGCTGCGGTGGTCCCGCCGCCATCGCGCGGGCACCTGTCGTTGACGTGCGATAAGGTACCAAGGAGCTGCCAGGCGCCTGCGCGCCCCGCGCCCCGGGCCGCTGCCCGGCCAGTTCGACCGTTTCCCAGCCAGGACCCCTACCCTGCATGAGCACGATCTCCCCTCCGGCGATTCCGCGCGACGCCTCCCGCGCCGCCCTGCGCCGCTCCATTTCCAACACCCTCAAAGGCTCGGCCGGCAATCTGGTCGAGTGGTATGACGTCTACGTCTACTCGGTGTTCGCGGTGTACTTCGAATCGCAGTTCTTCTCGGCCGCCGACAAGAACTCCACCATGTACGTCTGGGCGATCTTCGCCGCCACCTTCCTGATGCGCCCGATCGGGGCGTGGTACTTCGGCCGCTTCGCCGACCGCTACGGGCGCCGCCTGGCGCTGACGGTCTCGGTGACGGTCATGGCCGGCTGTTCGTTCCTGATCGCCATCACCCCCACCGCATCGCAGATCGGCATCTGGGCGGCGGTCATCCTGCTGTTCGCGCGCCTGCTGCAGGGCTTCGCCACCGGCGGTGAGTACGGCACCAGCGCGACCTACATGTCCGAAGCAGCCATTCCGGGCCGCCGTGGCTTCCTGTCCTCGTTCCACTACGTGACCCTGGTCGGCGGCCATGTGCTGGCGCAGCTCACGCTGCTGGCCATGCTTACCTTCTGGGACAAGCCGCAGATCTCCGAATGGGGCTGGCGCATCGCCTTCGGCATCGGCGGCATCGCCGCGATCGTGGTGTTCTGGCTGCGCCGCACGATGGACGAATCGCTGGGCGAAGACTCCATCGAGGCGGCCAAGACCGGCAAGGCCAAGGCATCCGGCTCGATGTACGAGCTGTTCGTACACCAGTGGCGCCCGCTGCTGCTGTGCTTCCTGATCACGGCCGGCGGCACCGTGGCGTTCTACACCTACTCGGTCAACGGGCCGAAGATGATCCAGAGCGCCTTCGCCGGCGACGACGTGATGACCGGCACGCTGATCAACCTCGGCGTGCTGACCTTCCTGATGGTGCTGCAGCCGATCGGCGGCTGGCTGTCGGACATCGTCGGGCGCAAGAGCCTGCTGGTGTTCTTCGGCATCGGCGGCGTGCTGTACACCTGGTACCTGATCACCGAACTGCCCAACCAGCACGACCCGCTGATGGCGTTCCTGGTGCTGGCAATCGGCTTTGTCATCCTCACCGGCTATACCTCGATCAATGCCGTGGTGAAGGCCGAGCTGTTCCCCACCCACGTGCGTGCGCTGGGCGTGGGCTTCGGCTACGCGGTGGCCAATTCGCTGTTCGGCGGCACCGCCCCGCTGCTGTACCAGGGCGCGCTGAAGACCGGCCATGTCACCTCGTTCGCGATCTATGTCACCGCCGTGATCGCGGTGTCGCTGGTGGTCTACGTGTTCTTCCTGAAGAACAAGGGCCCCAACTGGCTGGACGGCACCCGCACGCACCCGTAAGCGGGCGTGCGAAGCACAAGGTCGCGGGCCGTGCGTGCATGGATGCTGTTGGCGGTGATGGCGCTGGGACCCTGGGTCCCGGCGCTGGGCGAAGCGCGCGAGTGCCGGGCAGGGGTTGCCGTGCCCGACACCCACCCGCGCCCCTACGCGCCGCCTGCCACCGCGGCTGACATGCAGGCGCACGTGCGCGCCTGCGAGGTGCTGGAACAACGCGACAACAAGGTGCGTGCCTGGGCGCCGCGGCTGTCGCAGGGGCTGTCCGGGGTGGCGGTGGTGGCGGCGCTGTTCACCGTCGTGGCGCTGTATCGGCAGCGCGCCAGCCAACGGCGCGCCGGACGCGCCCACGTGTACGCGTTCGTCGCACTGCACGCCTTCGCGGCGTGGGTGATGCTGGGCGTCGGGCTGGCCGTGTATCGGGGCGTCGCTCCCCTCGTCCAGCGCGGGCCACCGCGCTGGCTCTGGTATGAACAGTCGCCCGCGGTGTTCATCGTGCAGCAGAGCATCCAGGTCGTCATCGCGGCGGGTGCGCTGGCGGCGGCCTGGTATGTAATGCGTGACCACCGTCCGCCGCGCACGGTGAATCCGCTGCCACGTCGGGGGCCACGCCGGCGCTGAGCGTCAGCGGCGCGCCGATTCGCTCTGCTCGCGCACCGCGCGGAACTCCGATCCCTCTTCCCAGTGCGGCCAGCGGCGGCTGTTGGCCAGTTCCGCGCCCAGGTCGTAGACCAGCAGGGTATCGGCGGCGTGGCCGCTCGGGTCCCAGCCCGGGGTCCAGGCGTCGCAGGCCTGGTGGTAGCACGCAGCGAAGTACGCATCGCGCAGCGCGCGGCCCTTCTCCACCCCGCCGTCGGTCATGTCCAGCCCCGGGCCGATGGTGATGGCGGGCACGCCCAGACGCGCGAACGCGAAATGGTCGGCGCGATAGAAGAAGCCGGCTTCCAGGTTCGGGTCCGGCGAGTAGGTGCGGCCGCGGGCCTTGGCCACGCGCTCCAGGTCACCTTCCAGCGACACCCGGCCCTTGCCCCACGAGGCGATGTCGCGGGTCGGACCGTCCGGGCTGAACATCTCGATGTTGAGCACCGCGGCGGTCTTGTCCAGCGGCGCGAGCGGGTGCGCGGCGTAGTAGCTGGCACCGAGCAGGCCCTTCTCCTCGGCGGTCAGCGCCACGAAGTACAGCGTGCGCTGCGGCTGCGGGCCGGCGGCGAACACGCGGCCCAGTTCCAGCACGGTGGCCACGCCGGTGGCGTTGTCGATCGCGCCACGGCGGATGCGGTCGCCCTTGGCATCGGGCTGGCCGATGCCGAAGGCATCCCAGTGCGCGGAGAAGATCACCGCCTCGTCGGCATGCGCGCCGCCGGGCAGCTTGGCCACCACGTTGCGGGTGATCACCTGCTCGCGCTTGAGCTTGAAGTTCACCGACAGCCGCGCATCGCCGAGCGCGACCGGGGTGAACGCAGGCGTCATCGCCCGGCGCTTCTCGGCCTCGAAATCCAGGCCGGCATCGCGGAACAGCTGCTCGGCGAGCGCACGCTGCATCCAGCCGCGCACCGGCACGTGCTGGGCCAGCGCCTGCTCGGGCGTGCGCTCGATGTCGAACAGCGGCGAGGTGCCCGAGCTCTTCACCGTGGCCCAGCCATATGCGGCCGGCGCGGTCTCATGCACGATCAGCACGCCCTGCGCGCCACGGCGGGCGGCTTCTTCGAACTTGTAGGTCCAGCGGCCGTAGTAGGTCACCGCCTTGCCATCGAACGCGCCCGGCGCATCGGCCTCGAAATCGGCATCGTTGATCAGCACCACGGCGATCTTGCCGTGCAGATCGACGTCCTTGTAGTCGTTCCACTGCCGGTCCGGCGCATCGATGCCGTAACCGACGAACACCAGCGGCGCGTCCTTGATGTCCACCAGCGCCTGCGGCCGCAGGCTCTGCAACGTCACATCCTCGCCATTGGCCAGGGTATGCAGTGTGCCGTTCTGGCGCAGCTGTGCGCGCACCGGGCCATCGACCTGCGCGCGCACCATCGGCACCGGCTGCACCCAACTGCCATCCACGCCGCCGGGCTGCAGGCCGTACCTGCGGAACTCGTCGGTGAGGTACTGGACGGTGCGCTCTTCGCCCGCCGACGCCGGGGCGCGTCCTTCGAAGGCGTCAGACGCCAGGATGCGTACATGCCGCGACAGCGCGTCCGGGTCGATGCCGCCACCGGGCAGGTCATTGGCCGCGTGGGCCAGACCGCCGACGAACAGACAGGACGACAACAGCAGCATGCGCATCGGATTCACGGCAGACACCAGGCGGAAAACGGAAGCCCCGAGTGTAACGTGACACCTGCGTGACCGCTGCCCCGGCCGCCTCAGCGGCGGTCGCGGTCCAGCCAGCAGGCCAGGCCCTGCGCGTTGAGCTCGATGTCCATCGCCAGCGCCTGCGTCACCGCCGCATCATCCAGTGGGCAGCCGTGGGCCTGCGCGCGCTCCAGATACAGCGCCGTCAGTGCCGCCACCAGGCAGCGATGGCGATCGGGCCGCGCATCGCACTGGCGCGCGATATCGGTCATCGCATCGATCTGCTCGACCAGGTCGGCCGCCAGGCGCGGCACGTCCTGCACGCGACCATAGTGGGTGAGGTACATCGCCTGCGGCGCGTAGGCGAGCATCCGCGCGATCGACTGCTTCAGCGGCTCCGGTTCGAACTGCACCGGCGAGGAGGTGGGCAGGATGAACGCGCCGCGCGGGCTGTCCAGCTCGCGGTAGGACAGGCCGAAGGTGTCGCCGGTGAACCAGCTCGCGCTGCGCGCATCCCACACACACAGGTGGTGGCGTGCGTGGCCGGGCGTATGCATGCAGTGCAGCACGCGCCCGGCGAGGTCGACGCGGTGGCCATCGTCGGCGATCACCACGCGCTCGGCCGGCACCGCCAGGATCGGACCGTAGCTGCGCTTTATTTCCGCTTCGCCATACACCTCGGTGGCGCCGGCGATCAGCCGGGCCGGATCGACCATGTGCGGGGCGCCGCGTGGATGTACCACCAGCCGGGCATTGGGCAGCTGCTGCATCAGCAGTCCTGCGCCGCCGGCGTGGTCCAGGTGCACGTGGGTCAGCACCAGCCAGTCCACGGCGTCGGCGGCGACGCCGGCGCGTGCCAGCGCCTTGAGCATGGCCGGCACCGCCAATCCGGTGCCGCAGTCGATGAACGCGCCGCGCCCGTTCTCGACCACCAGGTAGGCGGCGTCGAAATCGTCGCGCTGGAACGCGGTATCGATGGTATGGATGCTGGGGTCGGAGGTCATCGGCTCATCCCTGGCGAAAAATCGGCGTGCTACGCCACACCCAGTCTAGGGCGAACCCGCTGCCGGCTTCGATGCGGCTTTGGTCGAACGTCGCGCCAATGCCGGCCCGCGCAGCAGGATCGCCGCGACCATCACCGCCAGGAATGCGCCATACGCGTACAGCACGGCCAGCACCTGCCGCCAGATCGGGCCGGCGTCGGACTGCACCACCCCGATATGGTGCCCCCACAGCATCGCCAGGATGCTCAGGGCGAAGGCCAGTGCCAGCGCGACGCCGTCGAACAGGCGCCGCGATGCCCCGCGCGGCTGCCGTGGAAACAGCCAGAACAAGGTGCCCAACAGCACGAACCACGGCAGGAACAACACCAACGACAACCAAGCCATTGCAGTCTCCCGTGCAGGATGCCCGCATCATGCCATGCGCCGATGGTGCCGGTGCGATCAGGCCTGCTCGCGCAGCACCTGCAGGGCGTCCAGCACCACCGCCACATCGACCTCGACCTTGAACAGCTCGCTCTGCAGGCCATCGCCGTGCGTGGTCTGCTTGAGCACGCCGATCAGCTGGCCGGCATCGCGCGGCGAATCGAACGCCTCGCTCTGGATCAGCAGGCTGCCATCGCCGGCCAGCAGCTTGAAGTAGAAGCGCCCGTCCTTCTCGCGGTACTGCTTGAACATCGGCGGCGCCGCACGCGCTTCGCTGCTGTCTTCGCTGGCCACGCCACCGGCGCTGGACAGATCGCGCAGGCCCACTGCATGACGCAGCTCGGCCAGCAGCGGCACCGCATACTGCTCGCGCAGCTGCTGGCCACGGCGACGCAGCAGCGCCTCGATCTTCTCCGGCTCGGCCATCAACGCTTCGTAACGCTCGCGCAGCGGGGTCAGCTCCGCGTCGATGCGCTCGAACAGCTGCTGCTTGGCTTCGCCCCAGCCGATGCCGTCGGCGAACGCTTGGGCGAACGCGGCGGTCTGTTCGGCGCTGGCGAAGGCCTGGTACATCTGGAACAGCGCCGAGCCCTCGGTGCTCTTGGGCTCGCCCGGTGCGCGCGAGTCGGTGAGGATCGAGAACACCAGCTTTTTCAGCTCCGCGCGCGGCGCGAACAGCGGAATCGTGTTGTGGTAGCTCTTGCTCATCTTGCGGCCGTCCAGGCCGGCCAGCGTGGCCACCTGTTCGTCGATCACCACCTCCGGCAACGGGAAATACTCCTTGCCGTACACGTGATTGAACCGCTGGGCGAAATCGCGCGCCATCTCGATGTGCTGGATCTGGTCGCGGCCAACCGGCACATGGTTGGCCTTGAAGATCAGGATGTCGGCCGCCATCAGCACCGGGTACATGAACAGGCCCGCGCTGATGCCGGCGTCGTCATCGAGCTGCTCCTCGCGGTTCTTGTCCACGGCCGCCTTGTAGGCATGGGCGCGGTTGAGGATGCCCTTGCTGGCGATGGCGGTCAGAAGCCACATCAGCTCGGTGGTTTCGGGGATGTCGCTCTGCCGGTAGAACCACACCTTGTCCGGATCCAGCCCGCACGCCAGCCAGCTTGCGGCGATCTCCAGGGTCGAGCGCTGGGTCCGCGCCGGCTCCTGCGCCTTGATCAGGCTGTGCAGGTCGGCCAGGAAGAAGAAGCTCTCGATGCCGGACGCCTGGCTGGCCGCGATGGCCGGACGGATGGCGCCCACATAGTTGCCCAGGTGGGGGGTGCCGGAGGGGGTGATGCCGGTAAGAACGCGGGTGGTCATGAGGGAATCATTACGGACAGTTGAACACCCCCAGTTTACCTGCCCGCGCGCAACCCCGTTGGGCCGGCTGGGGCGTTCAATCCCGTACCCCAACCCGGATGCCTGCCATGAAACGCCTGATCCTGCCCCTGCTGGCCACGTTGATGCTGTGCGGTTTCACGCCCGTGGCCCCGTTCCCCGACGATGCCGGCCCGGTCTCCCTGCAGGTGGTGGACCGCGACAGCGGCCGCACGCTGCGCCAGTACCCGGACGGCGCACAGCGCTGGGTGGCCGGCCAGCAGGGCCACCGCTACAGCGTGGCATTGCGCAACGACAGCAGCGAGCGCGTGCTGGTGGTGCTGTCGGTGGACGGCCTGAACGCGATCACCGGCGAGGTCGCCGCCCCCGGCCAGACCGGCTACGTACTTGACCCGTGGCAGCGCGCGGAGATCAGCGGCTGGCGCAAGTCGTCGCGCGAGGTCGCCCAGTTCGTGTTCACCGACCCCGGCCGCAGCTACGCCGCACGTACCGACCGCCCTGACAACATCGGGGTGATCGGCATCGCCGTGTTCCGTGAAGCGCCCCGTCCTGCACCGGCACCGCCGATCGCCCGGCCGTCGCGCCCGATCCTGCGCGAGGCGCCGCAGGCGGAAGCGGCAGCCGACATGGCCTCGGCGCGCGGCGCGGCGGCCCCCGCACCGCAGCTCGGCACCGGCCACGGCGCGCGCGAGTACTCGCGCGCGGACAACACTACCTTCGACCGCGCCACGCGCATGCCGACGCAGCGGCTGGATGTGCGTTACGACAGCGAGCGCAACCTGATCGCGCGCGGGGTCATGCCGCGCCGTGCGCTGCGCCGCGACGATGCGCCGCAGGCGTTCCCGCAGCAGTACGTGCCTGATCCGCCGGCCTACCGCGCACGTTGAGCACAACAAAGGCGGGCCGCGCAATGCGGCCCGCCTGGTTTCATACCCTGGCGGCCCTGCCGCCTCACTGCATGCGGCGTACCGCGTCAGTGGAAATCCGGATAGTCCTTGCGCATGGCCTTCTCGAAGTCGCGCACTTCGGTTTCGGCGCGGTCGCGCGCCCAGCCATAGCGTTCCTGCAGACGGCCTGCCAGGTACTCGGCATTGCCCTCGGCCACCTTGAAGTCGTCATCGGTCAGGTCGCCCCACTTGGCCTGCGCCTTGCCCTTGAGCTGCGTCCACTTGCCGGAAATGATGTCTTTGTTCATGGGTTCGCATCCTTGTTTGCAACGGCACCGTCGCCGCACACACAGAATGCGCAGGTTCGCGTTCGGTGGCGGTCAAGCAGCGATGAAACAGATGCTCACGAGCTTGAATGGTTCACTACCGGACGCGGCGGCGACACCGTTCGCAACAATCCGCACACAACGAAAAAGGCCGGGAAATCCCGGCCTTTTTCTGGGTGTCCGATCCGGAGATCAGTTGCCCTTGGCAGCGTCTTCCACCGTTTCGCCCGCCTTCTGTACATCCTTGCCGGCACCGGCAACGGTGTTGCAGCCGGCCAGCATCGCCACCGAGAACATCGACAACAGCATCAGTGCAATAACACGCTTCATGGGGTTCTCCTGTTTGATCAACTTCAACACCGGTATCCGGTCCACCTGTCAGACGAGCGATGCTCCTCTTCCCGATCGCGGGGCGGGGGCCGAATCGACACTGCCGCCGCGTGAAGTGCAATCTGGCGGCAAAGGCGTGCAGCGAATGTGAACGCGCCCCACCACCATTCAGCCACGCGCCGGAAAGGCGCGCCACCGCAGCATCAATCGCGCATCAGCGTCGATTTGCCGAACAGGCTTTCCACCAGGTCCACCGCCAGTTCTGCGGTGGTGTTGCGGTTGTCCAGCAGCGGATTGAGCTCCACGATGTCCAGCGACCCCATGCGTCCGGTGTCGGCGATCATTTCCATCACCAGCTGCGCTTCACGGTAGTTCACACCACCCGGGACGGTGGTGCCCACGCCCGGTGCGATGCTCGGGTCGAGGAAGTCCACATCGAAGCTGACGTGCAGATGGGTGTTGTCGTCGATCCCCTGCAGCGCCGCTTCCATCGTGCGCTTCATGCCCGCCTCGTCGATGTAGCGCATGTCATACACATCCACCTGGTGCTGCTTGATCAGGCGCTTCTCGTCCTGGTCCACCGAGCGGATGCCGATCTGATGCACCTGCTGCGGCCGGATCGCCGGGGCGTCGCCGCCGAGCCGGGTCAGCGCATCCGGGCCCAGCCCGCACAGGCAGGCCACCGGCATGCCGTGCACGTTGCCGGAGGGAGTGACATCGCTGGTATTGAAATCCGAGTGCGCATCCAGCCACAGCACGCGCAGGGTCTTGCCCTGTTCGCGGCACCAGCGCGCCACCGCCGTGATCGAGCCGATGCCCAGGCAATGGTCGCCGCCGAGCATGATCGGCATGCGGCCGGCCTGCAGTTCGGCGTAGGTGGCGTCCATCAGCGCGCGGTTCCACGCCACCACTTCATCCAGGTGGCGGTAGCCGTGCACCGGTGCGGTCCACGGGTTGCGCGGGCCATCCAGGTTGCCGATGTCGCGCACATCCACGCCGCGTGCGGCCAAGGCATCGCCGAGGCCGGCAATGCGCAGCGCGTCCGGCCCCAGGCCGGCGCCACGATGACCTGCTCCGATGTCGGTGGGAACGCCGATCAGGGAAACCGGGGGATACATCGCCATCGCTGCTGCTCCATTGCAAAGAAGCACAGTCTAGCCAGCACGGCGGCGCGGGACTCGCGGCGCTGCAGCAGTCGACGCGATGGATCGCCAGCCAGGATCCCCCGGATGGAGCGGGACTCGTTTCGCCCAATATGAATCAACCGTTAACTCGCCGCATCCACAGCGGCTGGATCAGTCCCTGTGTGGATGCAGCTGGGGTCTGTCCATTTTCCCCAGGTCACCCGCGCTGGCGGCGCCGATGGCACGTCTGACCGGGCTCAACCAGACGAGTGGCGACCAGATCAGACACCGGCGCGCGCAGCAGTTGGCCGTTGGGCCCCGTGTGTAGCGGTCAAGGGCCCGATCTGCATCGCGATCACCGCGATTTCTCTCTACCGACCGCCTGGAGAAGGCTGCAGATTGGCGGGGCAACCAATGGCAAGCTGGGCTGCGTTATCTCTCTGGGCCAGATCTTTTCCGACGTGATAAGCGCCAATCATCACGAGAATTCCAAGGCACAGCACTGCATGCATGAAGATGGCTTTCGGTCCGCGGAGCGCAGCAAATGCCACGCAGAGGAAGGCTCCGACGAAGTACAGCCCACTCATGGAGATGCCCATGATCGAGAATATCGCGACGCCAAGCATCGCCAGATTGCGGCGTGTTTTCTCTGCTGCAGATAACGAGTTCGCGTCGCTCATGATTTCTCCATCCTTATGCGTCAGCAGGTCCAGTGCCAGCGCCCGGAGTCGGGCGCTGACCCGTCATTGCAGATGCACGACTCAGCGTGCAGGGCACTGGAGCGCATCGCGCGCCGCCATGTCCTTGCCCGCCTGGTATGCAAATGCCAGTACCGCACCGATGGTGCCAAGAAGCACCAGATTGCCACCTGAAACCTGCTGAACTTCATTGATGTTGAGCTCTACAATTCCGTTGTTCATGGTCATGCCTCTTAGTTGGCTGTGATTTTCCTATCAGCATTGATTGTTGGCGTAGTATGCAAAGACCAGCATCGCACCGATCGCCGGGGAAGCCACGAGTGCGCCTCCGATGATGACCTTTGTGGTCGTACTCATGCCGCCAGAAACACTCTGTACTTCTGCTTCCGTCAAAGCGTGCATCGCCTCACTCCTAAGTAGTGACGCAGATCCCTGCGCCTCGGGTGCCGGGAATTTCCGGCGATTCCTTGCAGCGCCCTATTTCGCGCAGATTTGTTTCGCAGGCCAACGTCGTTGGCGCGCCAAGTGCTGCAGGGACGAGCCGAGAGCAGCACCTCCCAACTCCCGTGTCAAGCGGCCTTCTTGTTTGATTGCGCAACGGACATCACATGACGCCGGGGAGAACCTAGGAAACGCTTGGGCAAGTGGTGTTCGCGCGTAACTCCCTTCACCGCATCGCAGGAGGGTCATACATGCGAAATACGACACAAGGCGTTGCAAGGAAGTGTCCTTGCATCCTCCGCACTGACGAATGAGGAAGCGGGCTGATTCTTCTTCCTGAGGACAGCAATCTGCGGCCATCGCAGTGCGGTGTAGCTGCGGGAGCGTGTGCAGGATGTCACCAGCGCTTGTCACAATCGGCCGAAGACCTATCGGCATCAGGCGGCGACGTGTCCGGGAAAGTGAGAGCAGACGTCTGAGTGACCCCGTTGACCGGGGATGGTGCCGCTTATCCGAATCGAACGGATGACCTACTGTTTACAAGACAGTTGCTCTACCAACTGAGCTAAAGCGGCATGACGCGTGGCGATTCTAGCGCACCCGCGCGCAGTCCAGCGAGCGTTGCTGGGCCGCGCCGCTGCGTTGACGCGCGCTGGCGGCGTCGGCCGGGGTGGCCAGGGTCGCATCCACCCACCACTGCGCGCTGCCATCGCCCCCACTGGGCACCAGGCGGGCGTTGAAACCGGCCGCGCTGAGGGCGGCCATGCGCCGTTCGGCCCCTTCGCGGTTGCGGTACTGGCCCAGGGCGATGGCGTTGGCTTCCTCCCCCTGGCCGATGATGTAGTAATCGCTCAGTCCGGCCGCGACGATGCGCTTGACCGTGGCCTGGGCCTCCTCACGGCTCGGCGCCGACGGCAGCAGCACCCGGTAGCGCGTGGCGCCGGCATCGGCGACTTCGCGCAGGCGTGCGCCACGCAATGCCCCGCCGGCCTTGGCCTGCGCAGCCTGCGCGGCGGCGCGGTCGGCGAACGGTCCCAAGCTGAGGCACTGGGCTGGCCCGGCCGCGGCGGGCGGCGGCGGCGTACTGGCGACCGGCGCAGGCACGGCGGCCACCGCTGCCTTGGGCGTCGGCGTCGTCGGGGGCGTAGGCGCCGCGGGCGCTGCAGGCGCAGGCGCAGGTTCGGGCGCCGGGGTGACATCGGCCAATGCGGGGGCCGCGGCCTCCGGGGCGGCGGTCGCCGCCACCGGGGTCACTGCATCGCCGGGCAGCAGTTGGAGCTGGGCCACACCGATGGGTGCCGCAGGCGGCGCGGCAGCGGGTTCGCCGCGCAGCATCCACCACAGCGCGACACCCAGATTGAGGATGACCAGGACGACGATCAGGGCACGGGTAAGCATGCAGGGATTCTAGGGCCAAGCGCAGGCGTTGCGCGCAGCTCCGGCAGGTCAGCGTGCCGCGTGGTGCACAGCCCAGCGGGCCAGGCCGTCGAGCACCAGCGCCGGCTGGAACTGCGCATCGCCCAGCAATGGCATCAGCGCCGGTGCGCCACCGCCATGCACCAGCAGCGCGGGCAGCCGGCCGAGCACGGCGGCCGCCTCGGTGCGGCTGCGTTCGATCAGCGCCACCGCCGCACCATCGCAGCCGGAGGCCAGTGCGTCGGCGGTATCGTTGGCAAACTCGTGATACGCGCCACCGCTGGCGGGCAACTGCACCGCGCGCGCGTGCAGCGCTTCGCGCATCGTGGTGGGCGACGCCGCGATGCGCCCGCCGTGATGCAGGCCATCGGCGTCGAGCAGGTCGATCGTCAACGCAGTGCCGACGCCCGCAACCACCACTGCCTCACGGCGCTCGGCCACGGCCAGCAGCGCGAGGAAGCGATCCACGCCGAACTTCGCCGGATCGCCATAGGCGATGCGCACGCCGGCGCATTGCGCCTCGGTGCGCGCCACGCGCACCTCGCTGAAGCGGGCCTGCAGTATCTCCAGCATGCTGCGGGTCAGTGCCGCTGCGGCAACACTGGCCACATAGGCGACATCGCCCTGCGGCAGTGCCTGCAGCGCATCGGCCGGCATGGCCTCGGCACCGTGCGGCCACGCCTGTACATCGCCGGCACGCGCGCCCTGCAGCGGCGCGAACTTGAAACGCGAATTGCCCAGGTCGAACAGCCAGTCGCTCATTGCGCCCTCACGCTGACTTCGCCGGCATGGAACACGCGTTCGCCGTCGGCGGTGCGCACGCGCAACGCGCCATCGTCGGCCAGGCCAAGGGCGACGCCGTCGATCCACTGCCCGGCTTCCTCAACCCGCACCTCACGCCCGGCCAGGCCATCCAGGGCGGCATAGCGCGGCAGGAAGGGGGCCAGGCCGTCGGCATCGAATGCCTCCAGCGCCGGCAGCAGCGATGCCAGAAGCGCGGCAACCAATGCGTTGCGCTCCACCGCATGGCTGCCGGCGAGGGTGGCCAGGTCGGTCCACGGCTGGGTGATCTGCGCCGCGTACTCCGCGGGCATGCGCACATTCACCCCCAGACCGATCACCGCCCGCGCCGGGCCGGCGAACTCACCGCCGCCTTCCACCAGCAGGCCCCCCAACTTGCGGCCATCGACCACCAGATCGTTCGGCCACTTCAACGTGACCTCGCCGATGCCCTGCGCACGCAGCGCTTCGGCCACGGCCACACCGGCCACCAGACTCAGGCCGCCCAGCCGCGACAGGCCGCCGGCAAAGCCGCGCAGCACCGACAGGTACACATGCGCGGCCAGCGGCGAGGCCCACTCCCGGCCACGACGGCCCCGGCCACCGGTCTGGCGCTCGGCCAGCAGCACCGCCGTGCCGCGCTGCGGCGCGCTGCAGCGCAGCAATTCGGTATTGGTGGACCCCACGCTCCACGCGATATCGAGGGACGCGAGCAGCGGGAGCACCGCCGCCGGGAGCGCCGCGCGGAGCGTGTCGACGTCGAGCAGATCCAACGGCTGCTGCAGCTGGTAGCCGTCCCCGGCACGCCCTTCGATGGCGATGCCGGCCGCCCTAAGTCCTTGAATCCGCTTCCAAATGGCGGCGCGGGTCTGGCCCAGTTCGCGCGCCAGGGCGTCTCCGGACAGGCGCCCGGCACCCAGTTTGGCCAGCAGTTGGCGGTCGTCCACGGCAGGTTCCATCGGATTACTGGACAAAATTATGCGGGAAAGCCGCCGCCAGCGCCCACCGTGGCCTTCCAATACCGGCGCTGAATCGGGCTAGAATCGGGAACTGACCTGTTCCCCCGTTCTGGATGTTGACGATGCGCCCGTTCGCCCATTGCCTGATCCTGCTGATGGCCCCCTTGGCCGCGCACGCTTCCGAAGCGATCGCCGGCCAGGTACGGGGTGGCTGCGTCTATTCCGCGAGCGACGCCGAGCGCGCGCCGCCCTCCGCGCCCACCACCACCAGCGCACCGGCGGCGGTCAAGCCCAGTGCCAGCGGCACCGGCAGCACCGGCGGTGGCGGCGACGACGATGTGTTGCCGCGCCTGCGCGCGCCGAAGTGGCACAGCTTCCTGCCGGGCATGTTCCGCTGATCGAACGTATGTGGGGTTGGCTGCGGCGCACGCCGCGCGCGATCGATCCGTCCCTGTGGGAGCAGAGCTGCCAGCGTGGCCCGTGGCTGCGTGGCCTCGACCCGGCACGCCGCGAACGCCTGCGCGTGCTCAGTGCGCGCTTCCTGCACGAGAAGACCATCAGCCCGGTTGCGGGCCTGCAGCTCGATGAAGGCGACGGTGTGCTGCTTGCCGCGCTGTGCTGCCTGCCGCTGCTGGAGCTGGGCGAGGTAGGGCTGCGCGGCTGGTCGCAGCTGATCGTGTACCCGGATGCGTTCCGGGTGCAGCGCAGCCATGTCGATGCGGCCGGCGTGCTGCACGAGTGGGATGACGAACTGATCGGCGAATCCTGGGACAGCGGGCCGTTGATCCTGTCCTGGGCCGACATCCAGGCCGACATCGCCGACCCGCATGCCGGCTACTGCGTGGCGGTGCATGAGATGGCGCACAAGATCGATGCGCTGGATGGCGCGATCGACGGTACGCCGCCATTGCCGCGCGAGTGGCAGAAACACTGGGCCGCCGATTTCCAGCGCGCCTACGATGACTTCTGCGCGCAGGTGGACCGGGGCCGGCACACCGCGATCGACCCCTACGCGTCCGAAGCGCCGGAAGAGTTCTTCGCGGTCGCCACCGAGTACCACTTCTCCGCGCCTGCGCTGCTTGAGGAAGAAATGCCGGCGGTGGCCGCGCATCTGCGCCGCTTCTATGGTGCGTCGCCCGCGATGTGAAGGCTCAGCCCGCCGCCCCCTCAGGGGCCGGGCGGCAGCTTCACTTCAAACCGCGCGCCACCCAGTTCCGGCGAGCGGATGACCTGCAGCTCGCCGCGATAGTCCTTGATCAGGTCCTGCACGATCGACAGACCGATGCCGTGGCCCTGCACGCGCTCGTCGCCACGCACACCGCGCTGGAGCACCTTGGCGATGTCTTCGGGCGCGATGCCCGGGCCGTCGTCATCCACCGACAGCACCAGGCCGGCCCGACGGGCCCCCGGCGCAGGCAGCGGATGGGCGCTGAGCAGCACGCGGCGCTTGGCCCACTTGAACGCGTTTTCCAGCAGGTTGCCGAGCAGTTCCTGCAGGTCGCCGGGTTCGCCGTGGAAGCGCGCGGCGGCATCGATGTCGAATTCGCAGAGCACGCCCTTGGCCGCGTAGACCTTCTCCAGCCCGCGCACGATTTCCTCGGCGTTGGATTCGATCGGCAGGGGGGCGGAGAACAGCTTGTGGCCCGAGGAGGCCGCGCGGGCCAGCTGATAGGACACCAGGTTGTTCATGCGCCGCAGCTGGACATCGAACTCCTCGCGCAGGTCCTGGTCCTGGGCACCGCTGTCCAGCTGCGTGCGCAGCACCGCCAGCGGCGTTTTCAGGCTGTGCGCGAGGTCGGCCAGGGTGTTGCGCTGGCGCTCGAGATTCTCGCGCTCGCTTTCGATGAAGGCGTTGATGCTGTCGGTCAGCGGTTCCAGCTCGCGTGGGTGGCGCTCGCTCATGCGCTCGGTCTCGCCGCGCTGGACCTTGGTCAGCTCGGTGATCACGCGCCGCATCGGGCGCAGGCTCCATTGCAGAATCACGGTCTGCAGCAGCAGCAGGATCAGGCCCGCGCCGCCGAGGTAGAACCACACGCGCCCGCGGAACACGCGCAGCTGCGCGCCCAGCGCCCGCGAATCTTCCATCACATAGATGGTGTACGGGAATTCGGTAGCCGGATCGGCGTCGGCATCCCAGACCAGGCCCATGCCATAGCGGTACACCGAGCCTTCGCTGCCGTCGATCTGGATCATCGGCAGCGGGCCTTCGAACACTTCCTGGCGCGGTGCCAGCAGGCCACCGCCCACGGTGGGCAGCATCGGCCCTTCGGCGGACATCGAATTGCCTTTGCCGTCGGGCATCACCACCTGCAGGTACAGGCCGCTGCCGGGCACGTCGAAGCGCGGATCCGGCGGCTGCTCGCGGATGTACAGCGAGCGGTCGCGGGTGAAATCAATACCGGCCGCGTAGGCGGTGGCGTAGTTCTTCAACCGCTCGCGCAGGTTGGCGCGCGCGGTATCGGCGAAGGCCGCATCCAGCGAGTAGCCGGCGGTCGCCAGGAAGGCCACCAGGCCCACGGACGCAGCCAGCATCTGGCGCGCCTGCAGTGAGCGCGGCCGCCAGCGTTTGAAGAACCACAGACGGCCGGACATCATGCAATCGCCAGAGTGTCGACTCAGCCCTCGTTGCGCGGAATCGCGAAACGATACCCGCGGCCACGCACGGTTTCGATCGGCTTGAGCTCACCGTCGGCATCGAGCTTCTTGCGCAGGCGGCCGATGAACACTTCCAGCACGTTCGAGTCGCGATCGAAATCCTGCTGGTAGATGTGCTCGGTGAGGTCGGCCTTGGAGACCAGTTCACCGGCATGCATCATCAGGTATTCGAGCACCTTGTACTCGTAGCTGGTGAGGTCCACGTTGCTGCCGCCGACGCTGACCGTCTGCGCCGCCAGATCGAGCGCGACCGGACCGCATTCAAGCGTGGGCTTGCTCCAGCCAGCAGCGCGGCGCAGCAGCGCGTTGACGCGGGCCAGCAGCTCTTCGACATGGAACGGCTTGACGAGGTAATCGTCGGCGCCCTGCTTGAGGCCCTCGACCTTGTCCTGCCAGCTCGAGCGCGCGGTCAGGATGAGCACGGGGAATTTCTTGCCCTCGTCGCGCAGCGCCTTGATCAGTTCCATGCCCGACATCTTGGGCAGGCCCAGATCGATGATGCCGACATCGAACGGCACTTCGCGGCCCATGTACAGACCTTCCTCACCGTCCTGCGCAGCATCGACGGCAAAGCCTTCGCGCTTGAGCCGGGCTGCCAGGGTTTCCCGCAGCGGGGCTTCGTCTTCGACCAGAAGGATACGCATGAACTCTCCCTAGTGTCCTGGGTATGGCCGGGGGCCAGTGGGTAATGCAGATGACTGCGGACAACTATCCCTGTTCAGGGGTTATCGCCGCGTAGTGATGACATATCCGAGCGCGGCGTGCGGGGCTGTGAACGCGCCGGCGCCGGATCGTCCATGTAGCGGACCCGCCCGCGGTCGTCCATGTACTTGACCCGGTTGATGTCGCGCCCGTCGAACGGGACGCGCTCGGCGCCGAGGATGTGGCCCCCGGTGGTGCGCTGGACGCGGCGCACCGCATCGGACAGCGAACGCTCCTGCGCGCCGCCACGGGCCGCCCGTGCCATGTCGCCACGGCTGGCTTCCGGCGGCGGGATGTCCTGCGCCAGGACCGTGCCGGTGGAGGCAGCAGCGCCCATCGCCAGCAGGGCGAGGACGGCAAGACGGCGATGGCGGGTCACGGAGTACATCGGTCTGATCCTAGCGGACGGCGGCAAAACGTTCAAAAGTTGTAAATCCGCAACCGCCACCTTGTCGGCGATTTACGAATCTTTTGCAAATTCTTGGTTTTACGCGGTGAATCCGGTCTGAACTTTTCCGGCACGACGGCCAGTTCGTTCATCTAGGTGAACATTGGCGACAAAGCGTGCGCCTTGTCAAGCCAGGACTGCGGCGCAGCTCACGCAGCGACGCGTTCCGCCTGCGCCCGGGTCACGGCCAGGGCCTGCTCGATCAGGGCCCAGTCCGCGCCTGCGCGATGGGCACCCTCGCTGAGGATCTGGCGGAACGCGCGGCCGCCCGGCTGGCCGTGGAACAGCCCCAGCAGGTGGCGGGTGATGTGCTTGAGCGCCAGGCCGCCGGCCAGCTGCGCCTCGATGTAGGGGCGCATGGCGCGCAGCAGGGCCTCGCGGGACTGCAGCGGCGCGCCGGTCTGCGCGGCCTCCAGCCGGTGCAGCACGTAGGGGTCGTGGTAGGCCGCCCGGCCCAGCATCACCCCGTCCAGCGCGGGCAGCTGTGCCTGCGCCGCCTCGACGGTGGCCAGGCCGCCGTTGAGCACGATCGCCAACTGCGGGCGCTCGGCCTTGAGGCGGTGCGCCCAGTCGTAGCGCAGCGGCGGCACTTCGCGGTTTTCCTTCGGCGACAGGCCCTTCAGCCAGGCGTTGCGGGCATGCACGATGAACATCGCGCTGCCGGCGTTGGCCGATTGATCGACGAAGTTACGGAAGATTTCGTAGTCGTTGTCTTCATCCACGCCAAGCCGGCACTTCACCGTGACCGGGATGTCGACCGCCGCGACCATTGCCGCCACGCACTCGGCCACCAGCGTCGGTTCGCGCATCAGGCAGGCGCCGAAGCGCCCCGCCTGGACGCGGTCGGACGGGCAGCCACAGTTGAGGTTGACCTCGTCATAGCCCCACTCCTGCGCGATCCGCGCGGCCTGCGCGAGCAGGGCCGGATCGCTGCCGCCGAGCTGCAGGGCCAGCGGATGCTCGCTGCCATCGAAGCCCAGCAGGCGTTCGCGGTCGCCGTGGATCACCGCATTGGCGTGCACCATTTCGGTGTACAGCCGTGCGCCCGGGGCCAGCAACCGGTGGAAATACCGGCAATGACGGTCCGTCCAGTCCATCATCGGGGCGACGGACAAGCGCAGGGAGGCGGTGTAACGCGCCGCGGCGTCGGAGGCAGGCTGGGTCATGGGGCGGGCAGGCATCGGGATCTGCTGGCAATGCCAGCGCAATCAACAGTTTACCCGCTTGCCATGAACGCTGCCCGAGGGCAGCCCCACGCGCCGTACGCCGCAGCGGCAGCGGCCCGTCGCGATTCACGGCTGCAATCGGAACAGCGCACAATTGCGCCCTGTCTTTCTGCAAGGCCTGCGATGCGCAGCCCCCTCCTGCCCGGCTTCGACCCGACTACCGAACAAGGCGTGCTGCGCCTGTCCATCGCCGCATCGCTGGCGATGGCCGCCGCGGCGGTGGTGTTCGGGTTACTCGCCAACTCGTCGCTGATCATCTTCGATGGCATCTACGGGTTGATCGACGTGGTCATGACCTGGCTGTCGCTGCTGGTGGTACGGCTGATCAGCCTGTCGACCCAGGTGGATGCATTGCAGTCGCGCCTCAACCAGCGTTTCACGATGGGCTTCTGGCACCTGGAGCCGATCGTGCTCGGGGTCAGTGGCACGCTGATGATCGGGGCGGCGCTGTACGCGGCAGTCAACGCGGTGGACGCGCTGCTGTCCGGCGGGCGCGACATCGCGTTGGGGCCGGCGATCCTGTTCGCGGTGCTGTCGATCATCGCCGAAACCGCACTGGCCCTGTTCGTGCGCCGCGCCAACCGCACTATCGGTTCGGAGTTCATCGCGCTGGACGGCAAGAACTGGGTGGTGGCCGCCAGCATGTCCGGCGCATACCTGGTGGCGTTCGTCGGCGGTTACGCGCTGGGCGGCACGCCGTGGGCGTGGCTGGTGCCCTACATCGATCCGGCGATCCTGCTGGTGGTCTGCCTGTTCGTGATGGCCGCGCCGCTGGGCACGGTGCGCCAGGCGCTGTCGGACATCCTGCTGATCACCCCGGTGGACCTGCAGGCGCATGTGGACGCGGTGGCACGCGATATCGTCGCCCGTTACGGCTTCCTCGAGTACCGCAGCTACGTTGCCAAGGTCGGGCGTGGCGAGCAGATCGAGCTGTTCTTCGTGGTGCGCGCCGACGACCCGCCGCGTGCGCTGCTGGAGTGGGACCGTCTGCGCGATGAGATCGGCGAGGCGCTGGGCGAGGAATCGACGGACCGCTGGCTGACGATCATGTTCACGACGGATCGGGAGTGGGCGATCTGAGGGGGTCAGGGCGCGCGTGCTGCCACGCCCGCCTGCTTCCACTGCCGCGGTGACTGGCCGGTCTGCGCCTTGAACGCGCGCGACAGCGCCGCTTCGCTGCCGTAGCCGACGTCGATGGCGATGCGTTTGAGCGGCTGCCCCCTGCGCAGCGCCTGCTGTACCAGCCGCGTGCGCCAGCCCTGCAGATACTGCCCCGGCGTGCTGCCGATGGTGTCGCGGAAGCTGTCGGCGAAGGCGCTGCGCGACATGCCGGCACGCTGCGCCAGCGATTCCAGCGTCCATTCTTCGGCGGGAGCCTCGTGCATGGCGACCAGCGCGTGGCGCAGGCGCGGATGGGCCATGCCGGCCAGCAGGCCGACGCGCAACTGGCCGCTTTCCATCAGCGCGCGCAGGATCTGGATCAGCACCACGTCGAACAGGCGGTCGAGCAGGGCCTGGCGGCCGCAGCGCTGGGCGAAGGCTTCCTCGAACAGCAGCGACAGCACCGGATGGCCACCGTACAGCGCGTCCAGCGGCAGGCAGATCACCGGCGGCAGCGCCGCGGCGACCGGGTTGTTGCCGGCGCCTTCGAACTGCAGGTGGGCACAGGCGAACTCGGCGCCATGCTGCGCGTCGGTGATGAACCGGTGCGCCACCGGGCGCGGGTACAGCAGCACGCTGGGCTGGTCGATCTGCAGCACGCTGCCATCGTCATGTTCCACGCGTACCGTCCCGTTGCGGATGAGGTGCAGCTGGCCGCGGTCGCCGTCGGCGGGCAGGTGGTTGATGCCGCACAGCGGGCCGGCATGGAAGACCTCGGCGCTGACCGCGAAGCGGCCGAGCAGGGATTGCAGGCGATCGACCATTCTGGACTCCAGATCAAGTTTGCTGGACTAAATGTTGCCACACGTACAGCCCGGTGGCGCACAGTACGTCTCACCTACCCGCACCATCCTTTCACGCCACAGGAGATTCCCATGTCCATCGAAACCGTTCTGTACACCGCCACCGCCACCGCCACCGGCGGCCGCGAAGGCCACGCCACCTCGTCCGACAACGTGCTGGACGTGCAGCTTTCCACCCCGCGCGAGCTGGGCGGCGCGGGCGGCCCGGGCACCAACCCGGAACAGCTGTTCGCCGCCGGCTACTCGGCCTGCTTCCTGGGTGCGCTGAAGTACGTGGCCGGCCAGGCCAAGGTTGCGCTGCCGGCAGAGACCGCCATCACCGGCAAGGTCGGCATCGGCCAGATTCCGACCGGCTTCGGTATCGAAGTCGCGCTGGAGATCTCGGTGCCGGGCCTGCCGCGCGAGCAGGTGGAGGAACTGGTGCAGAAGGCGCACATCGTGTGCCCGTACTCCAATGCCACCCGCGGCAACATCGATGTGACGCTGACGGTTGCCTGAGCAGAGGGGTGCCGACCCACGGTTGGCACCCACTGCAGCGGCAAAAAAATGGGCGGCTGCCTGGCTCGATCGCCTGGCAACCGCCCATCCCACCGCGGTGGATCCCCAGGGTGATGCCTGGGGATGCGTTTGATTGTGGTCGTGCTGTTGCCGGCCAGCGGCCGGCACTACCTGGGGCCGTGCATGTCCACTGCTGTTACTTTTCGTTTGCGATGAGCTGCACGACGCTGGAGAAGTCCAGCTTGCCGCGGCCGGCCTGGTGGTTCATCGAGTACAGGTTGCGGGCCAGCTCGCCGAGCGGAATGGAGGCGCCGACGCTCATCGCCGCTTCCACGGCCAGGCCCATGTCCTTGAGCATCAGGTCGCTGCCGAAGCCGCCGCTGTAGCCACGCGAGGCCGGCGCATTTTCCAGCACGCCCGGCCACGGGTTGCACACTTCGGTCGCCCAGCTCCGGCCGGTGCTGACCGCCATCATCTGCGAGAGCACCTTCGGGTCCAGGCCGTGGGCAACGCCCAGTGCGATGGATTCGCCGGTGACGGCCATGATCACGCCCAGCGCCATGTTGTTGCACAGCTTGGCGACCTGGCCTGCGCCGCTGGCGCCCACATGGAAGATGTTCTTGCCCATTGCCTGCAGGATCGGGCGGGCGCGCTCGAGCGCCTCGGCTTCGCCACCGACGATGAAGGTCAGGGTGCCGGCCTGGGCGCCGGCGGTGCCGCCGGAGACCGGTGCGTCGAGCATCTGCAGGCCGCGTGCAGCGGCCGCTTCGGCAACCTTGCGTGCGGTGGCCGGCGCGATGGTGCTGCAGTCGATCAGCAGCGCGCCGCCGGGGATGTCGGCCAGCAGGCCCTCGTCGCCCAGGTACACGCCTTCAACGTGGCGGCTTGCCGGCAGCATCGAGATCACGATCTCGGCATCGGTCAGGGTGTCCAGCGCGGAGTGCGCGGCGGTGGCGCCGGCATCGACGGCGGCCTGCACGGCGGCCGGCACCAGGTCGAACACGCGCACGGCGTGGCCGGCCTTGGCCAGGTTGGCGGCCATCGGGCCACCCATGTTGCCCAGCCCAATGAATGCAATACGGCTCATGCGAGGCTCCTTTCAGGGACGGTGGCACCGAGGTCGGCCAGCGGATGCGTGGCGTCGGACCAGGGCGAAACGAAGAAGGTATGGGCCCACGCCGCCGTGGCGTCGGCCAGTGTGGCCGGCTGCCAATGCGGGTTGCGGTCCTTGTCGATCAGCAGCGCGCGGATGCCTTCGGCGAAGTCGCCGTGGGCGGCGCTGTGCAGCGCGGCGATGTACTCCAGACGGTAGACATCGGCCAGCGACGCACCGGCAGTGCGGCGCTGCAGCTCGAAGGCCAACCGCGCCGAACCGGGCGCACCGGCGGCGAGCGTGGCCTGGGCGGTCTGCAGCCAGGGATCGTCGGTTTCCAGCGCGATGATCGCATCGACGATGGTGGCCAAGTCGTCACCCGCGCACAGCGCATCCAGGGTGGCGGCATGGCGCAGCAGCGGGCCGGTGGCCGCGTCGCTGGCGTGCTGCTGCAACAGGGCGCCGAGCTGCTCGTGGTTGCGCTTGGCATCCTCGCTCCAGTGCACGTCGGCCAGCGCGGCAAATACCGCCTCGCGCTGTGCTTCCGGCACGTGGATGTCGGCCAGGCCAGCGTAGATGGCATCGCCGGCATTGAGCGGCGCGCCGGTGAGGGCGAGGAACAGACCGCCCTTGCCCGGCACGCGCGGCAGCAGCCAGCTGCCGCCCACGTCGGGGAACAGGCCGACGGTGATTTCCGGGAACGCCAGTTTCGAGCGCTCGCTGACCACGCGATGGCTGGCGCCGGACATCAGGCCGATGCCACCGCCCATGACGATGCCGTGGCCCCAGCACAGGATCGGCTTGGGGAAGGTGTGGATGGCGTAGTCAACGCGGTACTCGACGTCGAAGAATTCAGCGGCATACGCGTTGTCGCGGATGTCGCTGCGGCCCGCCTGGCGGTACTCCGCCATGCTGCGGTACAGGCTGTGCAGGTCGCCGCCGGCGCAGAAGGCCTTCTCGCCCGCGCCCTGCAGCACCACCAGTGCGATGCCGTCGTCGTCGGCCCAGGCCTGCAGGCGCTCGCCCAGCAGGTGTGCCATCGGCAGCGAAAAGCCGTTGAGCGTGCGGGCGGCGTTGAGTGTGGCGATGCCGATGCGCGTGCCGTTGGCGGCGGTGCGTTCCTCGAACAGCACCGGTGCGTCGTCGCTGGCCACGACCGTGCTCATGCGTTCTTCCACTGCGCGCTGCGCTTCTCCAGGAAGGCGTTGACGCCCTCGACCTGGTCGGCGCTGTCGAACAGGTCGACGAAGGCTTCGCGCTCGGCCACCAGCGCGGCGGCATGGGTGCCGGTGCGGGTAGCCTGCACCAGCGTCTTGCAGGCGGCGATGCTGGTGGGGCTCTGCTTGCCGGCCTTGTGCGCCCATGCCAGGGCCAGTGCGCGGGCTTCGCCCTTGGCGACTTTCTCTTCGGCCAGACCGATGCGCACCGCGGTGTCGGCATCGATGCGTTCGCCGAGCAGGATCATCCGCTTGGCCCAGCCTTCACCGACCAGACGCGGCAGGTTCTGGGTGCCGCCGGCGCACGGCAGCAGGCCAACGGTGGCCTCCGGCAACGCTACCTGGGCGTGGTCTTCGATGATGCGCAGGTCGCAGGCCAGCGCACATTCCAGGCCGCCGCCCATCGCATAGCCGTTGATGGCGGCGATGGACACGCCGCGGAAGCCCGACAGCGCTTCGAAAGCTTCACCGAAGCGGCGGGCGGCTTCGCGGGCGGCGCCCTTGTCACCGGACGCGAACTGCTTGAGATCGGCACCGGCGGAGAAGAACTTTTCACCGCCACCGGTGATCACCAGCGCGTAGATGTCCTTGTCGGCATTCAGCGCACCGACCAGGTCGCGCAGGGCGGACAGACTGTGCACGGTCCAGGTGTGGGCCGGCGGGTTGTCCAGCGTCACCACCGCGACGTGGCCATCGGCCTCGACCTTCAGGCCGGTGTGTTCGTGCGTGCGCCAATCCATCATCGCAGTTCCTCTTCGGTGTTGAGCAGGTGGCGGGCGACGATCACACGCATGATCTCGTTGGTGCCCTCCAGGATCTGGTGCACGCGGCAATCGCGCAGCAGCCGTTCGATCGGGTATTCGCGGATGTAGCCGTAGCCCCCGTGGATCTGCAGGGCATCGTTGCAGACGTTGAAGCCGGCATCGGTGGCGAAGCGCTTGGCCATCGCACACCACACGTTGGCATCGCTGGCACCGCCATCGAGCTTGCGTGCGGCGGTATGCACCATCTGTCGTGCCGCCACCAGCTGGGTGGCCATGTCGGCCAGCTTGAACTGCAGCGCCTGGAAGTCGGCCAGCGCCTTGCCGAACTGGCGGCGTTCGCCCATGTAGCGGCGCGCGGCATCCAGCGCGCCCTGCGCGGCACCCAGCGAACAGGCGGCGATGTTGATGCGGCCACCGTCCAGGCCCTTCATCGCCAGCTTGAAGCCGCCGCCTTCCTCTCCCAGAAGGTGGCTGACCGGCACGCGGACGTTCTCGAAGGTGATGCCGCGGGTGGGCTGGCTGTTCCAGCCCATCTTCTCTTCCTTGCGGCCGTAGCTGATGCCCGGCAGGTCGGCCGGCACCGCGATCGCGCTGATGCCGCCCGCACCGGCACCGCCGGTACGCGCCATCACCACCAGCAGTTCGGTCGCGCCGGCACCGGAGATGAAGGCCTTGGCGCCATTCAGCACGTAGTGCTCGCCTTCACGCACGGCACTGGTCTTCAGCGATGCCGCGTCCGACCCGGCACCCGGCTCGGTCAGGCAGTACGACGCCAGCTTGCTGCCCGAGGACAGATCGGTGCCCCAGGCTGCGCGCAGCGTGTCGGTACCCCACGTCGACACCATCCACGAGGCCATGTTGTGGATGCTGATGTAGGCCGCGGTGGACGGATCCACGTTGGCGAGCTCCTCGATGACGACGGCGGCGTCCAGACGGCTCAAGCCGCTGCCGCCGACCTCGGGGTCCATGTACAGGCCACAGAACCCGAGTTCCCCTGCCTTGGCGATCGCCTCGCGCGGAAAGATGCCCTCCGCATCCCATCGCGCGGCGTGCGGCGCCAGTTCGGCCTGGGCGAAGTCGCGCGCAGCCTCTCTATAGGCCTGCTGCGCTTCGTCGAGTTCCGTCGTCATCGAGTGGCTCATGGTCGAACTCCGTTGTTTCTTATTTCAGGCTGATCGTGGTGTTGACGCCGTGGCCGAGCGTCTCGTCATCGAACCAGCGCGAGGTGATGGTCTTGGTCTGGGTGTAGAACATGACCACCTGCTTGCCGTACGGGCCCAGGTCGCCGAGCTTGGAGGCACGCGAACCGGTGAAGGAGAACAGCGGCACCGGCACCGGAATCGGCACGTTGATGCCCACCTGGCCGACGTCGATGTCTTCCTGGAACCTGCGGGCGGCCGCACCGGACTGGGTGAACAGCGCGGTGCCGTTGCCGTTCGGGTTGGCGTTGATCAGGTCGATGGCGTCTTCGAGCGTCTCCGCTTCCAGGATCACCAGCACCGGCCCGAAGATTTCCTCGTCGTAGATGCGCATGCCCGGGGTGACGCCATCGAAGATGGTCGGGCCGACGAAGTTGCCCTTTTCGAAGCCGTCCACCTGCGGGTTGCGGCCATCCAGCACGAGCTTGGCGCCCTGCTCCACACCGGAGGCGATCAGGCTTTCCACGCGCTCGCGGGCGGCGCAGGAAATGACCGGGCCGACATCGGTGCCGGCCACGCTGCCGGCGCTCACCTTCAGCGTCTTTGCCTTGGCCACCAGGTCCGGCACCCACTCGCGCGCCTCACCGACCAGCACCAGGGTGGACGCGGCCATGCAGCGCTGGCCAGCCGCGCCAAAGGCGGCACCGACCATGGCGTTGAGGCTCTGTTCCTTGTTGGCGTCCGGCAGCACCACGGCGTGGTTCTTGGCGCCCATCATGCACTGCACGCGCTTGCCGGCCAGCGAGGCGCGGTTGTACACGTGGGTGCCGACGCGGGTGGAACCGACGAAGGAGACGGCCTTGATGTCCGGGTGGTCGCAGATCGCGTTGACCACGTCTTCGCCGCCGTGCACGACGTTGAGCACGCCCTTGGGAATGCCCGCTTCCAGCGCCAGTTCGACCAGGCGCATGGTGACCATCGGGTCCTGCTCGGACGGCTTCAGGATGAAGGTGTTGCCGGTGGCGATCGCCATCGGGAACATCCACAGCGGAATCATCGCCGGGAAGTTGAACGGGGTGATGCCGGCACAGACGCCGAGCGGCTGCAGCAGGGTGTAGGTGTCCACGCCATTGGCGACGTTGTTGGCCAGCTCGCCGAGCTGCAGGTTGCCGATCGCTGCAGCGTGCTCGACCACTTCCAGGCCGCGGAACACATCGCCTTCGGCGTCCGGCACGGTCTTGCCCTGCTCGGCGGACAGAATGTGGGCCAGCTCGCTCATGTTCTCGCGGATCAGCTGCTGGTACTTCAGGAAGATGCGCGCACGGGTGCCGATCGGGGTCTTGCGCCAGGTCTTGAAGGCTTCCTTGGCCGAGGCGACGGCGGCGTCCACTTCGCCGGGGGTCGCGAACGGGACCTGGGCGAGGACGTCCTGGGTGGCCGGATTGACCACGTTCTGCCAGTGCGAGCTGGCCGATTCGATGAACTGGCCATCGATCAACATACGGATGCGGGGCGCTGCAACAGTCATGGACAATCCCGGGGGGTCGATAAGTTGTTGGCATTATTCACAGAGCCAACCTCGATTTCCGGGCTGTATGCGCTTAATCTGGCCAATGCCCGCTACGATTTTTGTGAATCCTGTGAATAGCCAGCCTCCCCACCGCCAGATCGGCCTGCGCCTGCTGAAGCTGCGCGAGCAGCGCGGCTACAGCCAGATCGACCTGGCCCGGGCGCTGGGGCTCTCGGCCAGCTACCTGAACCAGATCGAGCGCAACAAGCGTCCGTTGACCCCGGCGGTGCAGCAGAAGCTGCGCGCGGTGCTGGGCGATGTCAGCGAACTGTTCGACGTTGATGAGCCGGGCGCGCTGCAGGATGCCCTTGGCGAGACCCTGCGCGACCTCGGCCTGGACGATGTGAGCAGCACCGAGCTGCGCGCGATGGCCGGCAACCTGCCGCAGATCAGCCGTGCCCTGCTCGACCTGCACCGGCGCCACCTGGTGCTGCGCGAGCACGCCGCCGCGCTGGAGTTCCAGCTCGGCGACGTGCACGCCGGCCAGGCGCTGCCCGCCGGCGACCAGGTGCGGGACTTCTTCAACCGCATGCACAACCACATCCCCGCGCTGGACGATCTGGCCGAGCAGCTGTTCGGCGAGTGGGGGCTGGTCGCCGGCCACGTGGCGCCGCGCCTGCGCCAGCTGCTGGCCGACCGGCACGGGGTGCTGGTGGAAGTGGCGCCGCTGCAGGCGGGGCGCGAGAAGCGCGTGTACGACGGCGGCAGCCGCACGTTGTGGCTGCCCGATTACCTGGAACCGGGCCAGCAGGCGTTCCAGATGGCGGCCGAGCTGGCCCTGCTGGGGTACGCGGCACAGATCGATGCGGTGATCGCGCGCGCGGGCTTCCGCGACGCCGAGCAGATCGCGCAGGCGCGGATCGGCATGTCCAACTACTTCGCCGGTGCGCTGGTGATGCCGTATGCGCAATTCCTGCGCGCGGCCGAACACAGCGCCTACGACATCGACGCGCTGGCGCACCGCTTCGGCGTGGGCTTCGAAGCGGTCTGCCACCGCCTGAGCACGCTGGCCCGTCGCAGCGCGCCGGGGCTGCCGTTCTTCTTCATCCGCGTGGACCGCGCCGGCAACGTCTCCAAGCGGCATTCGGCCACCGACTTCCACTTCTCGCAGGTGGGCGGCTCGTGCCCGCTGTGGATCGTCTACGAGGCCTTCAATCAACCCGGCCGCGTGCTGACCCAGACCGCGCGCATGCCCGACGGCCGGCGGCATTTCTGGCTGGCGCGCCAGGTGAGCAGCGGTCCGGTCGGGCACGGGCAGCCGCGCAAGACCTTTGCCGTTGCGCTGGGCTGCGACCTGCAGCATGCCGAGCGGTTGATCTACTCGCGCGGGCTGGACATCCAGAGCCCGGGCAACTCGGTCTCGATCGGCCCCGGTTGCCGGGTCTGCCCGCGCGAAGACTGCATGCAGCGCGCGTTCGCACAGTTGCCAGGGCGCTGAGCCTGAGCCACCGGTGGTGCCGGCCGCTGGCCGGCTGCGGTTGATTCTTGGCATGGCGGGGAGCCGGCCAGCGGCCGGCACTACGCTTGGCCCTTGGCATTGCGGGGAGCCGGCCGGCGGCCGGCACTACGCTTGGCCCTTGGCATGGCGGGGAGCCGGCCAGCGGCCGGCACTACGCTTGGCCCTTGGCATGGCTGGGAGCCGGCCGGCGGCCGGCACTACGTGAGCGCGTGGTGCCGGTTCCTGCTGGGTCAATAGATCGGGGTGACCTTCATCTGCGGCAGCGGCCGGGGGGCGCCCTCGGTGAGGTCCGGGCCCAGGTCTTCCCAGCGCTGGCCCTGCTCGACCATCTGCTGCCACAGCTGCTGCGATTCGCGTCGCTTGTCTTCCGAACCCAGCCGGTACGACGGCGGCGACGGGTCGCCGCTGGCCACGCTTTCGTACGCGTCGCGCCAGGCAGCCACGCGCTGTGCGGGATCGTCGGTGCGTGCGATTTCCAGGGTGTAGCGCTGGTAGGCCGACGCCAGGTTGCGCCAGCGGATCCAGTAGTGGTTGGCGAAGGAGAAATCGCAGAAACGCTCACCGGCCACGCTGCCCTTGGCGGCGATGCGGCTGAGCACGTCCTGCGGCATGTCCAGATTCATGCCGCCCTCGTCGCCGTGCAGCGAGACATGCACGATGCGATCGCGATAGCCCGGCGCACGCGCCTGCAGCACATCGCGCCAGTTCTGCATGGTCGAGATGATGGAGAACAGGAACCCGGACATCTCCGCCGCGGCGAGCGGCGTGGCGATGGACTGGTAGCTGCGCTGCCAACCCTGGCGGTTCTCGGTGGGCAGGAACACGGCGCGCTCGATCTGCGCCTGTTCGCCCTGCCCTTCGGCACCGGACAGGAGCACCGCATCGGCGTGGCGCGGATACACCAGATTGATGCCGAAGGTGGGCCAGCGCGGCAGTGCGGCATCGAACAGATGGATCGGGAAGTTGCTGCTGATCCCGCCGTCGGAGAACCAGCAGACCCGGAACGCGGTGATGACCGGGCCACAGTTCTGCCCGCCGCTGGTCAGCCCTTCCATGCTGTCGGCCACGTTGCTGCTGTCGCGCCCGGGCGCGGCCGCCGCTGCCGGCTCGCAGCGGCGCTCACGACGCGCCGGCTCGTGCAGCGGCACCGCACTGATCAGCAGCGGGAAGCTCAGGCTCATCCGGGTGGCCACCAGCACCGGCAACTGCTCGCCATCGACCAGCCGGTAGTAGTCGCGCCCGTCCACGCGCTGCGGCACCCCGGCCTGCGCCACCAGCCAGTCCACGACACTGGCCGGGAACAGCTGCAGGAACTCCTCGCGCACGAACCAGAAGTGCGCGGCGCTGAACGGCAACGTGCGCGGCTCGGTATGCGAGACGCAGGTGGTGATCATCTGCAGGCTGATCGCGTGCGCCCCGGCCGGCTCGCCGGCATAGCGCGGCGCCTGGTGCAGGTCGCCGAAGGTCAGTGGCCGGTCGGCCGGCAGGCCGGCCAGCGCCTGCAGGCGGGCGTGCAGCCAGTCGGTCAGGGCAGGGGTTGATGCGTCGGCCTGGGTGGCGCCGCTGCACAGGCCCAGCAGGTTGCGCCGCGCCACCCGCGCCACGCGCAGGGCGGAGGCCAGCACGCCGGCACCGTAGGCGCACAGCAGCGAGGGCAGCAGCGTGGCCCAGACACCGTCCGCACCGCCGGCCAGCCAGCCGATGCCAAGCAACCCCACCAGCGTGGCCAGCAGTTCCAGCGGCGCGATCGCGAACACCGCCGCGAGCAGGCAGGCGATCTTGCGCGGCAGGCTGGACTTGCCGGTGAGCATCACCAGCAGCCGGTAGGCGGTGCGTGCGCCATGCGCGGGCTGGAACAGGCTGTAGATGAAGCCGCGCCGCGACAGCTCAGCCGATACCGTGGCCAGGCCCGGAAAGCCGACCTGGTCTTCCACGACATGGCCGGCATGGCGCCGGCGGTCGCCGAGCGCGGCCGCTGCGGCCACCGCCGCGGCGATGGCGCCCGCCGAGGTGCCGCCGATGTTCTTGAAGCGGTACTGGCGCGCGAGCGACAGCACCGCGTT
The DNA here is from genome assembly GCF_046736075.1 of Stenotrophomonas sp. LGBM10. Classification (GTDB taxonomy): domain Bacteria; phylum Pseudomonadota; class Gammaproteobacteria; order Xanthomonadales; family Xanthomonadaceae; genus Stenotrophomonas. The sequence continues at coordinate 2,596,870 of NZ_CP177163.1, read as the reverse complement.
GGGATACACGATGCCGCTGGTGATGCCGCCCTTCATGACCAGATCGCAATACCTGTCCGCCACGCTGCCACCCTCTGTCCGCCGGTGCGCAGCCGATCCGCGCACCCTCCCCGTGCATGGCCCGGATGGGGCCGCCGCATCAGGAGGTCGATAACGACAGTATCGCCTGCGGGCTTCTCAGGGCCTGAGAAACCGGCCACGGATCGGCTTATTCGGTCGCGCCGGACTGCGGCACGCGCCGCACCTGGGACAGGTCGTAGCCGAGCGCGGCAATGCGGGTCATCGCCTTCTGGTAGTCGGCGTCGGACAGGGTCGGGGTACGCGACATCAGCCAGACGTAGTCGCGCTTGCTGCGGCCGACAATCGTCTGCTGGTAATCCGCGTCCAGGTACACGATCACGTACTCGGCCTGGATCGGCCAGATGAACTGCATGCCCCACACCGCACCGCCGGTGCCCTCCTTGACCGTACCGATCGGATGCATGGTTTTCAGCGGCGCATCGAAGCTGCCCTTGCGGTAGCGGAAGGTGGTCTGGATGCGGCCGTCCGGGCGCAGCGCGTAGGACTCCACTGCATCGTAGGCCTCGCGCTCGGGCCGGCTGGGGATATGCGCGATGACATACCAGTCGCCCATGAAGCGCGGCACGTCGACCTGCGCTACGGGAGGAACGGGTCGGGTGTTGCCCCCGCAGCCGCCCAGCAGCATGCCGGAGAGCAGCAACGGGATGTAAGCACGAATCGTCATGACAGCGTCCTCGGCAGGCGTGGGGGGTTCAGGGGCGATCGAACAGGTAGTGCGCCACCTGCCACTGCTGGCCCTGCTGGTAGCCGAACAGCTCCGCGCAGGCCATCCAGAACATGCGCCAGCGCTGGTGCCACAGCGGGGCCGCAGCGTCGCCGTAGCACTGGCGCAGCACCGCCATCACCGCGTCCTTCTCGCGGTCCTGGTTGGCCAGCCAGTGGTTGGCGGTGCGCTGGTAGTGCGTGCCATCCAGCAGCCAACGCTGCTGCAGGTGCAGGTGCTGCTGGAAGAACAGCAGCGTGTCGGCCGCCGGCATCAGGCCACCGGTGAAGAAGTGCCGGCCCATCCAGTTGTCGTCACCGTCGGTCTCGAACGGGTACATCAACGTGCGGTGCACGAAGATGTGGACGAACAGCTTGCCCTGCGGACGCAGCCAGCCGTGGATGCGCTGCAGCAGCTGCGGGTAGTTGCGCATGTGCTCGAACATCTCGATGGACACGCAGCGGTCGAAACTGCCCGCCTCCAGGGTGAGGTGGTTGACGTCGCGCGTCAGCACGGTGACGTTGTCCAGCCCCCGCGCCCGGCACTGCCCCAGGATGTACTCGCGCTGGCTGTTGGAGTTGGAAACCGCAGTGATCCGCGCGTTGGGGTAGCGCTCGGCCATCCACAGGGTCAGCGAGCCCCAGCCGCAGCCCAGCTCCAGGATGCGCTGGCCGTCGGCAAGCTGCGCACGCTCGCCATACAGCGCCAGCATCGCCTCTTCGGCTTCATCCAGCGTCTCGCGGCCGGTGGCGTAGTAGCAGCTGCTGTACTTCAGGCGCCTGCCCAGGCAGTGATGGAAGAAGTCCGCCGGCACTTCGTAGTGCTGGCGGTTGGCCGCATCCACGTGCAGCGCCACCGCGCTGCTCGCCAGCCCGGCGATGCGGGTGGCAAAGCGCTGCGACTGGGCCTGCTGGCCGCCCGCGAGCTCGTCACGCAGTCGCTGCTCGCACTGGCGGCGGATGCCCAGCCGCAGCAGCGCATCGGGCAGCAGGCCGCGTTCGGCCAGGCCGGTCAGGCCGGGGGCGTAGTCCGGCAGGGGCAACGGTTCACTGGCGGCATTCACGATGACATCTCCTTGCGGGAGGAAGAGCGGGAGGGAAACCACGGGAACAGCATCGGCGTGGTGCGCTGGTAGTCGCGGTAGTCCTCGCCCCGGCTGCGCAGCGCCTGCGCCTCGGTGAAGGGAATACCGCTGACCCAGCGCAGGAACACGTACATGACCAGCGGACCGGACCACGCCAGCCACCACAGTGGCGACTGCACGGCCAGCAGCACGTAGGTGAACCAGTGCAGCCATTCGAAGAAGTAGTTGGGGTGCCGCGAATACCGCCACAGGCCCTGCCGGCAGGTCGTTCCCCTGTTGGCCGGGTCGGCGCGGAAGCGGGCCAGCTGGCGGTCGGCAAGCGCCTCGCCGCCCACGCTCAGCAGCCACACCGCCGCCGCTGCGGCCAGCCACCCGGGATGCGTCTGCGGTGCGATCGACACCGCCACGAACGGCAGCGCGAACAGCACGATCAGCAGCGCCTGGAACTGGAAGAAGCCGAAGATCTTGCCCTGGTGGCCGTTCCAGTACTGCCGCAGATGCTGGTAGCGGCCGTCCTCCGGTTCGCTGCGCACGCGATGCCACAGATGCAGCGCCAGGCGCGAGCCCCACAGCCCACCCAGTACCGCCAGCGCGATCCGCGGCGACGATGCACCGTCGCCCAGCAGGGCCAGCAGCAGCGCCGAGGCGCCCACTCCCTTGGCCCAGAGCACGTCGACCACGCCGATGTTCTGGTGCCGGCGCTGCCACCACCAGCCCCAGGTCATGATCACCGCGGCATACAGCCAGACCACCCACAACAGCTTCATCGCGTCTCTCCTGCAGCCAGCGTGTCGAGTGGGGACGCCTGGCGCTGCCAATGGCGCGCGCACGCGGCCAGCAGTGGCAGGGCGACCGCCCAGCCAAGGCCCAGCACTGCCACGCCGTGCCACGGCGGCGCGGCGAACACCACCGAGGACCAGCCGCGCGCGGCCGACAGATACGCCAGCGGTGCCAGCAGCAGGCCCACCAGCGCGGCCGCGACCAGATGCCGCTGCAGCACGGCGAACGACACCGTCAGCGTCATGGCGAAGGCGGCCCACAGTGCCAGGATCCAGAGCGGAGCGAGCCAGGCCACACCGTTGCCGGCGGCGTACACCACGCGCCCGGTGCCACCTGCCAGGCCATCGACCACCAGCCCGCAGGCGATCGCCACGCCCATCAGCCGGGCGTCAACGGACGGGTGCGGCGACCACGCCAGCTGGCTGCCCACGTACACGGCGGCGGCCAGCAACGCCGGCCAGCGCAGTCCGTGGCCGGCGCCGATCACCGCGCACAGCCAGACCAGCTGGTTGCCGATCACGTTGGCCCAGAAGCGCGGCACCTCAGTCCTCCCCGGCGATCAAAGCGGGGCGGTAGCCGGGACGCGCCATCAGCAGGTGCGAGACGCCGATCGAGCGCTCCAGGAAGCCGCCCTCGCAATAGGCCAGGTAGAACTCCCACATCCGGATGAAACGCGCATCGAAGCCCTGCGCGCGGACGGCGGGCAGCTGGGCCAGGAAGCGCTGGCGCCAGGCCCGCAGCGTCAGTGCATAGGACGGCCCGAAGTCATGCTGGCCAATCAGCTGCAGGTCGCTGCTGCGGGTCTTGGCCGCGATGATCGCGTTGATCGAGGGAATGAAGCTGCCGGGGAACACGAAGCGCTTGATGTAGTCCACGCTGCGACGCGCCTGCTCGTAGCGCTGGTCCTCGATGGTGATGGCCTGCAGCAGCGCCAGGCCGTCGGGCTTGAGCAGGCGGGCAAGCGTGGCGAAGTAGGTATCCAGGTACTGCGCGCCGATCGCCTCGATCATCTCGATGGAGACCAGCTTGTCGTAGTGGCCGTCGAGATCGCGGTAGTCCTTCAGCAGCAGGGTCACCTTGTCCTGCAGCCCGGCAGCCTCCACGCGCGCTTTGGCCAGCGTGTACTGCTCGACGGAAATGGTGGTGGTGGTGACATGGCAGCCGATCACGCGTGCCGCATACAGCGCGAAGCCTCCCCAGCCGGTGCCGATCTCGATGACGCGATCGTCGGCGGTGAGCTGCAGCTGTTCGCAGATGCGTGCCAGCTTGCGCTGCGAGGCTGCCTCCAGGGTGTCCCCGGCACTGGCATACAACGCCGAGGAGTACATCAGGTCCTCGGACAGGAACAGCGAGAAGAAGGGGTTGCCCAGGTCGTAGTGCGCGGCGATGTTGCGCCGGCTGCCTTCGCGGGTGTTGCGCCGCAGGTGGTTCCAGCCCTTCAGCAGCCAGCCGCCGATGCGCGCCACACCGTTCTCCATGCCGTCGAGCAGGTCGCGGTTGCGCACCAGCAGCCGCACCAGCGCGACCAGGTCGCTGCAGCGCCAGTCGCCCCGGAGGTAGGCTTCACCGGCGCCGACGCTGCCCTGCGCGGCCACGGCACGGTAGAACGCGGGGTCATCGACCCATAGGGTGACGCGCAGCGGTGCCGACGGATCGCCCAGCATCACATCGCCGGTGGCATCGCGCAGGTGCAGGCTGCCGCCGCGCAACGGCGCCAGCTGGGACACCAGCCGCCCGCGCAGGAACCGTTCGAGCGCGGTGGGCGGGGACGGCAGAAGCGGCCGGGTCATGTCGTTCATGGGCGTTTTCCAGCGAGCGAAGGGTGGTCGTGAACGGGCGTGCGCTTGAGCCACAGCCGCAGGGCCTGCCAGTGGATGGCCGCCACCACCTGCAGGGTCATCAGCGGATAGCGCAGCAGGACACCGGCGAGGCCGCGTTGGTCCAGCGGTTGACGCTGCAGGACCAGATCGGCATCGAACTGGCGCGCGCCGTCGCGCCAGACCTGCATGTGCACGTGCAGATCCCTGCCCGGTGCGGTGAAGCGCCAGCGGTAGTGGCAGTCCATCGGCATGAACGGCGAGACGTGGAACTGTTTGTCGAACTCCCACGCCAGCGCGCGGCCACGGGCATCGGCGGCGGCCACCGGCAGCACGTAGGCGTGCCGCTCCTTCCAGGGCGTGTTGGTGATCTCGGCGACGATGCACTCCAGCGTGGTGCCGTCGGCGGCATAGCAGTAGTAGAAGCTGACCGGGTTGAACACGTGGCCGGCGTAGCGCAGGTGGGCGAGCAGGCGGATCGGCCCGGCCGGCGCGCGGCCCAGCGCCTCGGCCACGCGCGCGCGCACCGCGTCGGCCAGCGGCACGCCCGGATCGCCCAGGTAGTCGCTGCGGCGGAACTCGGCCAGGTTGCGGCGGCCCACCGACCACAGCCAGCGGCCGCGGAACACCTGGTCCAGCTCATCCAGGTCCAGCAGCAACTGCGCCACCGGGTAGCCGAAGGCGTGGGCCTGCGGCAGGTGGCGGCGATGCCGCATGCGACCCCGGTAGATCGCGCTGGCACTCATGCCGACACCGCTTCGGACAAGGGCCAGTACGCGTCGGCATCCAGTGCTTCCAGCGCATCCACCACCCGGCGCGCGCTGCGGATGCCGTCTTCATGGAAGCCCCAGCCCCAGTACGCACCGGCGAACCAGGTCCGGCGCCGGCCCTGCACCTCGGCCCAGCGCCCCTGCGCACGCACCATCGCGTGGTCGTGCACCGGGTGCGCGTACTGCAGGCGGCGCAGCACCTTGGCCGGATCGATCGCCTCGCTGCGGTTGAGCGTGACCACCAGCGGCGTGGGCGTGTCGATGCCCTGCAGCAGGTTCATGCAGTAGCTGACCGTGCACGGCGCCATCGGCGCCTGCGGCACGTGGGCGTTCCAGGCGGCCCAGGCCTTGCGCCGGGTCGGCAGCAGCCGGGCGTCGGTATGCAGCACGACCTCGTTGGGCTGGTAGCGGATCGCGCCAAGCACGGCGCGCTCGGTGGGATCGGCATCGGACAGCATCGCCAGCGCCTGGTCGCTGTGGCAGGCCAGCACCAGCTGGTCGAACCCTTCCAGACCGGCCGCGCTGTGCACGCGCACGCCCTGCGCGTGGCGCTCCACGCCGTATACCCGGCACTCCAGGCGCTCGCGAACCTGCCAGCGGCGCCGCATCGCCTCGACATAGCGGGCCGAGCCCCCTTCCACCACCCGCCACGGCGCGCGGCCGCTCACCTGCAGCATCTGGTGGTTGGCCATGAACTGGACGAGGTAGCGCGCCGGGAACCCGGCCAGCGCCGCGGTCGGTGCCGACCACAGCGCCGAGGCCATCGGCATCAGGTGCTCGTCCACGAAGGCGCGGCCGTAGCCGCCTTGGGCGAGGTAGTCGCCGAGCGCCGGCCCCTCCTGGTCACCCTGCAGCAGCGCGGGCGCCTCGCGGTAGAAGCGCCGCAGATCGCGCAGCAGGCCCCAGAAGCGCGGCGAGACCAGATTGCGGCGCTGGCAGAACAACCCATCCAGCGAGGTGGCGTTGTATTCCAGCCCGCTGCGCTCGCTGTGCACGGAAAAGCTCATCGTGGTCGGCCGCGTGGGCACGTGCAGCTGCTCGAACAACGCGGTGAGCAGCGGGTAGTGCAGCGGGTTGAACACGATGAAGCCGGTGTCCACCGCGTGCGTGCGCCCATCCACCTCCACGGAGTGGGTGTGGGTGTGTCCACCGAGGTAGTCATTGGCTTCGAACAGCGTCACCTCGTGGCGTTGCGACAGCCACCAGGCACTGGACAGGCCGGCGATACCCGAGCCGATCACCGCGATGCGCATGTCAGTTCTCCGCCTTGGCCAGCACCCACGCCGGCACCGGTTTGAGATCGCTTACCAGGCGCAGCCAGCCCATCACGCGCAGGCCGTACCAGGTGATGTCCACTTCCCACCAGTAGAAGCCCTGGCGCACCGTGCCCGGGAAGAAGTGGTGGTTGTTGTGCCAGCCTTCGCCAAAGGTCAGCAGCGCCAGCCACAGGTTGTTGCGGCTGTCATCGCCGGTGGCGAAACGGCGGCGGCCGAAGCGGTGCGCCAGCGAGTTGATGGTCACGGTGGCGTGGAACAGCACCACGGTGGAGATGAAGAAGCCCCACACCAGCATCTGGCCACCGCTGGTGCCCCACGACGGCGCGATGCGCTCAAGCAGCGCGCCCAGACCGAACAACGCGGCGGCCAGGGCGATCGGTACCAGGGTGTCGAAGCGGTCCAGCCAGCGCAGTTCGGGGTATCGGGCCAGGTCCGGGATGCGGGCGAAATCGGTGCGGAAGCCCTCGGCGGTCAGGAACCAGCCCATGTGACTCCACCAGAAGCCGTGCACGCGAGGCGAGTGCGGATCGGCCGCGGTATCGGTATGGCGGTGATGATGCCGGTGGTGCGCAGCCCACCACAGCGGGCCGCGCTGCACGCTGGCCGCGCCGATCACCGCGAACACGAACTGCACCACGCGCGAGGTGCGGAAGGTGCGATGCGAGAAGTAGCGGTGGTAGAACGCGGTGATCGCGAACATGCGCACCGCGTACAGCGCCACCGCCACCCCGACCGCGACCCAGGACACCCCAACCCACAGCACCGCCACGCAGGCCAGGTGCATCGCCGCGAACGGGATCGCGCGCAGCCAGTCCACGCGCTGCGCGGCCTCGGGCGCCACGGCCGTATCGGCGCTGGTATCGAACCAGCGCCGCACCGTTGCCCAAAGGCCACGGCGGGCAGTGCGTCCTGTTGCAGAGGCGGGTCCGGCCGACATATCGCGCATCTCCTGGCGTGCTTGTCAGGAGATACGGGAACAGCAGCCCTCCGGATGCACGTATCCGGAAATAAAGTGCACGTTACAGGTTGGCGATGTCGCCCTTGGCGATGATCGGGCCGGTCGGGATGCCCTGCGGGGCGCCACCGGACGGTTCCAGCGTGATCGCCAGCACCGAGCCGTTCACCAGCGCATCACGCAGCGTGGCCGGGACCGCCACGGTGTGGGCGCGGTTGATCGAGACCAGGCCCAGCGAACGCGGCGCGCCGCCCGCCGGGATCAGCCACAGCTCGGGCGCGCGCCCGGCGGCATCGGCCGGTGCCGGGACCGGCACCATCAACACCTTGCCCTGGGCCTTGTCGACAGAGGCCAGCCAGCCCGGGGAACCGTCGTCGTGCAGCAGCGGCGTGACCGGCCTGGTGGCCTGTTCCGGCTCGGCCGGCGTGGTCGGGGTGACCGCCACCGGGGGCGCCACCGGTGCCACCGGCACCACGTCGCGGCGCGCAAGAACCGCCACCAGCGCAACCACCGCCGCCAGCGCGGTCATGCCCTGCCAGAAGCCGGTGCGCTGCCAGGCGCGTGGCGTGGTGGCCACCGACGGCCAGCCCAGCGAGGTGCGGATCCGCGGCCACAGGTGGGCTGGAACGGCCTCGGTGCCGAGCGATTCGAGCAGCGGGGCCAGCCGGTTCTCCCACTGGCTGACCAGGCGGGCAAAGCCCGGATCGCGGGCGATGCGCCGTTCCACCTCGGCGCGCTGGGCGGCATCGAGCACGCCGAGCACGTATTCCCCGGCCAGGATGTCGGCACCGGGCGGTTCGGCGTCGTCGGGCAGATCGTGGAGGTCGCGGACGTTCATCGTTCCAGGCACACCCGTAGTTGACCCAGCCCACGGCGGATCCAGCTCTTCACCGACCCCAGCGGCGCACCGATGCGGCGCGCCAGCTCCTCATAACTGGCCCCATCCAGGAAGGCCAGCCGGATCAGCGAACGGCGGCGCGGCTCCAGCGTGTCCAGGCAATCGTCCAGACGCTCGCGATCGGAGGCGTGTTCGGCCACCTGCGCCGGTTGCGGGGCGAAGTCGGGCACTTCGTCGGCCACCGACAGATCGTCCAGCGGGCGCGGCGGGGCCGCACGCAGCCGGTCGATGGCGCGGTTGCGGGCCAGCATCGAGAGCCAGGTCATGGCCGAGGCCTTGCCGCGGTCGAACTGCGCGGCCTTGTTCCACACCGTGACAAAGGCGTCCTGCAGCACGTCCTCGGCATCGCCACGGTCGCGCAGCACATGCAGGCAGATCGCAAAGAGGCGGCCGGAGGCCAGCTGGTAGACCGATTCGAACGCCTGGCGGTCGCCTGTGGCGACCTGGACGAGCAGCTCGTCGAGGCGCCGCGAGGCGCCGGTATCGGCAGTGTCCAGCTCAGGCATCGCAGGCTCAATGTCGGCAGGGGGACAGCCGGCATCGTCGTCGCTGCGCGCCTGCCGCGCAAGGGGGCGATCATCCGGCGCATGTGGACACCAGCGGTTGCTGCCGCGCGGCGACCAGCTCGGCCGCGGTTGCCGCGACCGGCGCATCGGGGAATTCGACCCGCACCTGCGGGTAGCGGCCGTGTTCATCACGCACGTTGCCCGTACCGGAGAACTGCAGCAGGCGCGGCGTAGTGCGGGCGTAGACCAGGTTCACCGCCGGCACCGCGAAGCCGAACCAGGCATCCAGGCGCATCTGCAGCTGCTCGGCCGGCTGGCCCTGCCAGGTGACCGCGCCGCTGCGCTGCAGCTTCAACGGCACCAGCCGCTGGCGGCTGGGCAGCAGGAACTGGAACGCCACGCTTTGCCCGCCCTGCAGCGCCGCCCAGTGCCCGAGCACGGCCGCGTCGAACCCGGCATCGACCACCGCATCGGCCGGAATCGCGATGGCGCGGCTGACGCGATCGGCCTGCGCGTTTTCACGCACATACACGGTGCGGGCGGCGGCGCTGCCCTGCAGACCTTCCTGGTAGCCGCTGCGCGCGTCTTCGAAGGCGAAGTCCGGGGTCTGCGCGCTGCCGTGCGGGGTCATCCATTTGCGCGCGAAGGCGCGTCCGTCCGCGCAGCGGTACAGCACCAGCCGCGACCGTGCCTCGGGCGGTCCCTGCAGCCAATGGGTCTCGCGGTACAGCAGGCGTCCGCCGGAGGGCGCGTAGGCACGGCCTTCCTGGCGCTGCACCTGCTGGGCAGCGGCCGGCAGCACCGGGATCAGCACCAGCAGCAGCGAGGGCAGAAGGGTTCGGCGCATGTCCGGCTCCACAGGGGGGTCATCGGGAGATACGCAGGCAGCGGCGTGATGGATGCAGTGGACCGCTGGCTGCGCCGAAGGCCATGCCTCAGATCACCGCGCTGCGGCTGGCGCGCTTCTTCGGCACCAGCGATGCGTTCTGGCTGAACCTGCAGATGGCCCATGACGCGGCCAAGACCAAGGACGAACTGGCGGACGTGCTGGCGCGCATCGCGCCGTACCACCCCGCTGCCTGAGCACCCGCCCCTCTTGACCATCGCCCGCCTTCGGCCTACCTTGTGCTCGCCGAAGGTATCCATCTCTTTATGCAGATGAAGGGATGGATTTAAACGGGAATCCGGTGAAGGCGCCTTGTGCGCCCATTCCGGAGCTGCCCCGCAGCGGTGAATGGAAACGAATCCTGCCAACAGCACTGGGCATCGGCCTGGGAAGCGGCAGGTACTAGGAGGGCGTCCGCGCCCGCGTCCATCAGCCCGAATACCGGCCCCGGCCGGGGAACACGACCGTTCCCCGATTCGACCTGGAACGTCCGCGGGGAGGTTGCCGGGGCCTGCCGCCATGCCGCCTGCATGGCGCTGCCCCCGTGCGTCCGCTTCACGGCATCCGGTTCGCCCGCGGGGGCGAAGGTCGCTGGCGGGGCGGACACGGCAGCGATGGCGTGGACGGCGCGCGGTTCCTTCGTTCCTCAATGCCCCTACGCAATGAGGACACGTTCCAATGACTACCGTTACCAACCTGGGTTTTCCGCGCATCGGCGCCAAGCGCGAGCTCAAGCGCGCGCTGGAGGCGTACTGGTCCGGCGAGAGCAGCGCGCAATCGCTGCAGGACACCGCCCGCGCGCTGCGCGCCCGCCACTGGCAGCTGCAGCGCGAGGCCGGGGTGGACGTACCGCCGAGCAACGATTTCAGCTTCTACGACCAGGTGCTGGATACCGCCTTCCTGTTCGACGCGATCCCGGCCCGCTACCGCGCGCTGGCCGATGCCGATGCACTGGCCGGCTACTTCGCGCTGGCCCGTGGCGTGCAGCGCGATGGCCATGACCTGCACGCGCTGGAAATGACCAAGTGGTTCGACACCAACTACCACTACCTGGTGCCCGAGCTGCAGGCCGGCCAGGGCTTCGCGCTGCGCGGCGACAAGCCGTTGGCCGAGTACCGCGAGGCCCGTGCGCTGGGCATCCAGACGCGTCCGGTGCTGCTGGGGCCGGTGAGCTTCCTGCTGCTGTCCAAGACCGTCGATGGCAGCCCGGCGCTGGATCTGCTGGATGCGCTGCTGCCGGTCTATGCCGAGCTGCTTGGCGCCCTGAAGGAGGCCGGCGCCGACTGGGTGCAGCTGGACGAACCGGTGCTGGTGCAGGACCTGGACGACGCGGCGCGTGCCGCGTTCGTGCATGCCTACGCCACGCTGGCCACCGCGCCGCGCCCGAAGGTGCTGGTCGCCACCTACTTCGGCGCGCTCGAGGACAACCTGGCGCTGGCCGCCGCGCTGCCGGTCGACGGCCTGCACGTGGACCTGGTGCGCGCACCGGAACAGCTGGATGCCGTGATCAAGGCGCTGCCGGCCGACCGCGTGCTGTCGGCCGGGCTGGTCAACGGCCGCAACATCTGGCGCACCCACCTGGACAACGCGCTGGTGCTGGCGCGCTATGCGCATGGCCATCTGGGCGACCGGCTGTGGCTGGCCCCGTCGTGCTCGCTGCTGCACAGCCCGGTGGACCTCGCGCTGGAAACCAAGCTCGACGATGAGCTGCGCGGCTGGCTGGCGTTCTCCCGGCAGAAGCTGCAGGAGCTGCGCCTGCTCGCCGACGCCATCGACGGGGCACCGCATGCCGAGGCCGGGCTGGCCGAGGCACGGGCGCGCATCGAGTCGCGCCGGCAGTCGCCGCGCGTGCACAAGCCGGCCGTCGCCGCGCGCTTGGCCGCCCTGACCCCGGCCGATGCGCAACGTCACAGCCGCTACCCGCAACGTCACCTGGCCCAGGCCGCCGCGCTCAAGCTGCCGCGCTTCCCCACCACCACCATCGGCTCGTTCCCGCAGACCCTGGAGGTCCGCGAGGCGCGTGCGCGCAACAAGTCCGGCAAGCTTTCCGATGCCGACTACGATGCCTTCCTGGCCACCCAGACCGAACACTGCGTGCGCGTGCAGGAGCAGATCGGGCTGGACGTGCTGGTGCATGGCGAGTTCGAGCGCAACGACATGGTCGAGTACTTCGGCGAGCAGCTCGACGGCTTCGCGTTCACCAGGAACGGCTGGGTGCAGAGCTATGGCTCCCGCTGCGTGAAGCCGCCGGTGATCTACGGCGATGTGACCCGCCCGCAGCCGATGACGGTGCGCTGGTCGCAGTACGCGCAGTCGCTCACCGACCGCCCGATGAAAGGCATGCTGACCGGGCCGGTGACGGTGCTGCAGTGGTCGTTCGTACGCGACGACCAGTCGCGCGCCGACACCTGCCGGCAGATCGCGCTGGCGCTGCGCGACGAAGTGCTGGACCTGGAAGCGGCCGGCATCGGCGTGATCCAGATCGACGAGCCGGCCATCCGCGAGGGCCTGCCGTTGCGCCGCGCGCAGTGGCGCGAGTACCTGGACTGGGCAGTGGAAGCGTTCCGGATCAGCGCCAGTGGCGTGCGCGACGCGACCCAGATCCACACCCACATGTGCTACTCCGAGTTCAACGACATCATCCATTCGGTGGCGGCGATGGACGCCGACGTGATCTCCATCGAGACCTCGCGGTCGCGCATGGAACTGCTGGATGCGTTCGTCCGCTTCCAGTACCCCAACGAGATCGGTCCGGGCGTGTACGACATCCATTCGCCGCGCGTGCCGGACAAGGAAGAAATGCTGGCGCTGCTGCGCAAGGCCGCTGAGGTACTGCGTCCGGAGCAGATCTGGGTCAACCCCGACTGCGGGCTCAAGACCCGTGGCTGGAAGGAAACCCGTGCGGCGCTTGACGCGCTGGTGGCCGCCGCGCGCCAGTTGCGCGAGGAAAGCGCCGACGCCAACGCTGCCTGATCCACCGCCACACCTGGCCCCAAGGACCGCGCCGCCGCCGTTGCCGGCGGTGCGGTTGATGAGAATCCGCATGACCACGCCTCACACCACCCCGATCGACCGCCCCACCCTGGCCCTGCCCGGTGGACACACCAAGTTGCTGCTGCACTCATGCTGCGCCCCGTGTTCGGGCGAAGTCATGGAGGCGATTACCGCCTCGGGCATCGACTACACGATCTTCTTCTACAACCCCAACATCCACCCGGTGAAGGAGTACGAACTGCGCAAGCAGGAGAACATCCGCTTCGCCGAGAAACATGGCGTGCCGTTCGTCGATGCCGACTACGACACCGACAACTGGTTCTCGCGCGCCCGCGGCATGGAAAACGAGCCCGAGCGCGGCATCCGCTGCACGATGTGCTTTGACATGCGCTTCGTGCGCACCGCGCTGTATGCGCACGAACACGGCTTCCAGGTGATCAGCAGTTCGCTGGGCATCTCGCGCTGGAAGGACATGAACCAGATCAACGACTGCGGCCACCGCGCCGCCGCGCACTACCCGGGCATCCAGTACTGGGATTACAACTGGCGCAAGGGCGGTGGCGCCGCGCGCATGGTCGAGATCAGCAAGCGCGAGCAGTTCTACCAGCAGGAATACTGCGGCTGCGTGTACTCGCTGCGCGATGCCAACCGCCACCGCCGCGAGAACGGCCGCGAGCGGATCAGGATCGGGGTGCTGTACTACGGTGACGGCACCTCGCGGCAGGGCGATGCGGACTGACCGCTACCGGGGCGTCGGCTAGACTGGACGCCCCACCTGCGTGATGCCGCCATGAACCGTTTCCCTGCCGATGTCGCGCTGATCGTGGTCGATCTGCAACCGGACTTCATGCCCGGCGGCGCGTTGCCCTGCGAGGACGGCGATGCGATCGTGGCGGACATCGCCGCGCTGCTGGCACAGGGCCGCTATGCCACCGTGGTGGCGACGCAGGACTGGCACCCGTCCGACCATGCGTCGTTCGCCAGCCAGCACCTCGGCCACGCCCCGTTCGAGCAGATTGCCCTGCACGGCCACCCGCAGACGCTGTGGCCGGACCACTGCGTGCAGGGCACGCCCGGCGCCGCGCTGCACGCCGGCGTGGACTGGACCCCGGCCGCGATGATCCTGCGCAAGGGACGCAACCGCCACGTCGATTCGTACAGCGCCTTCCAGGAAAACCACGACGCCGATGGCCAGCGGCCACCCACCGGGCTGGCCGGCTGGCTGCGCGAGCGCGGTATCGCCGAGGTGCATGTGTGCGGACTGGCACGCGACTACTGCGTGCTGTGGACCGCACAGGATGCGGCCGCCGCCGGCTTCCGCGTGGGCTATCTGTGGGCGCTGACGCGCCCGGTCAGTGCCGCCAATGACGACGCCACGCGCGCGGCGCTGGCGGCCAGCAGCATCGCGCTGCGCTGAGCGGTACGACGCCGGCTCAGGCCTGTGGCGGCTGCTTCGCGGCGGCCTTGCGCTGGCGCTCGGCTTCCAGCCGCGCATTGCGCTGGAACACCCATACCAGCAACCAGATCGAACCGCCCACCACCACCGCGCACACACCCAGCACGGCCAGCAGTTTCACCCACGCCATCGGATCGGTATTCATCACGCACTCCATTGCAGGACAGGGGCCGGAGCATAGCACCGGCCGCCACGATCAGCGGAACACCACCGTTCGGTGTCCGTTGCGCAGAATGCGATGCTCCACATGCCGGCGTACCGCGCGCGCCAGCACCTGCGACTCGGTATCGCTGCCCAGCCGCACCAGATCGCGCGGCGTCATCGCGTGGTCCACGCGCGCCACGTCCTGTTCGATGATCGGGCCTTCGTCCAGATCGTCGGTCACGTAGTGCGCGGTGGCGCCGATGATCTTGACCCCGCGCGCGTGCGCCTGGTGGTACGGCTGCGCGCCCTTGAAGCTGGGCAGGAAGCTGTGATGGATGTTGATCGCCCGCCCCGCCAGCGCCTGGCACAGGCGTGGCGAGAGGATCTGCATGTAGCGCGCCAGCACCACCAGATCGATCCGCTCGCGCTCGACCAGGTCGATGATCTGCTGTTCCTGCACCATGCGGTTGTCGGCGTTGACCGGCAGGTGGTGGAACGGCACGCCGTAGGAGCCGGCCAGTGCGGCGAAATCGGTGTGGTTGGAGGCCACCGCCGCGATATCCACCTGCAGCTGGCGGCTGTGCGCGCGGAACAGCAGGTCGTTCAGGCAGTGCCCCTGTCGGCTGACCAGCACCAGCAGCCGTGCCCGACGACGCGCATCGTGCAGTTGCCAGTCCATCGCGAACTCACCGGCCAGCGTGGCCATGCGCGCTTCCACGTCGGCCAGCGACTGCTCGGCGGCACGATCAAAATGCACGCGCAGAAAGAACCGGCCGCTCTCGTCGTCGCCGAACTGCTGGGCATCGAGGATGTTGCAGCCCAGCTCGAACAGCAGGCCGGACACGCGGTAGACGATCCCGGTACGGTCCGGGCATGACAGGGTGAGGATGGAATCGGGGCGCATCACGGCAGTGTAAGTGAGCGCCCTCACCCGCGGGATGGTTGCTCTCAGCTGCAACCATTTGCCTGCAGTGCGTTCAACGCGGCGGATGCACGGTCAGTGCCACCAGCCGCATCACCAGCGGGCGCACCACCAGAATGCAGCAGAACGCCGTGGGCATGGCCAACTGGTACGCCCCGAACACGCGGGCGGGATAGTGGGCGTCCAGCCCGGCGTTGGCGGCGGTGATCACCAGGCACATCAGCATCGCCATGATCGAGGCCATGAAGAAGGCGAACACGTAGGGCGTGGAGCGGGCACCGAGCTTCCAGCGGCGGGCCGCCAGGGTCTGCGGGGGGAGCGACA
This sequence comes from Stenotrophomonas sp. LGBM10, assembly GCF_046736075.1. Classification (GTDB taxonomy): domain Bacteria; phylum Pseudomonadota; class Gammaproteobacteria; order Xanthomonadales; family Xanthomonadaceae; genus Stenotrophomonas. The sequence goes on along the minus strand of NZ_CP177163.1, from coordinate 2,581,273 downwards.
TGCGGAGCGATCCGATCAAGGCAACCGGCGGTTGCGGGACCGGCACGATAGTCAGGGCAGCGTGGGGCGGGTAGACCGCAGCAGATTGGCTCTTTATAAAGACAATCTTTGCAATAACCTGCCTTAATTGGCGCCATCATGAACATTCTGCAGTCAATCCGCAGTTTCATCCGGACCGCCGACGCCGGCAGCCTGGCCGCCGCCGCGCGCACGCTGGGGATCAGCCCGGCGGCGGTGGGGCAGAACATCGCGCGGCTGGAGGCTCACCTGGGCGTGCGCCTGTTCAACCGCACCACCCGCACGCTGGCGCTGACTGAACGCGGCGCGTTGTACCTGGCCGAGGTGCGCCACATCGAGCGCGACCTGCAGCGGGCGCAGGCTGCGGTGACCGACCCGGATGCGACGCCGCAGGGCCGGCTGCGTGTGGCCAGCACCGCTGCGTTCGGGCGGCACGTACTGGCCCCGCTGCTGCCGGCCCTGCAGGCGCGCCATCCACGCCTGGAGATCGAACTGCTGCTCACCGACCGCGCGGTGGACCACGCGCGCGAAGACGTGGATGTGAGCCTGCGGATCGAACAGCAGCTGGTGGACGGGATCGTGGCGCGGCCCATCGCGCAGGTTCCGTTCGTGGTCTGCGCGGCCCCGTCATACCTGGCGCAGGCGGGCACCCCGCCCACGCCGGATGCGCTGCGCGACCATCGCTGCCTGGTGTTCCGCTACCCGGTGGATGGGCGCCTGCTGCCGTGGGGCTTCGTACGTGACGGCATGCGGTTCGACGCCGAGGTGCGCCCGGCGCTGGTCTGTGACGACATCGATGCGCTGGCCGCGATGGCGGCCGCAGGCGGCGGCATCGCCCGGCTGGCCGCGTTCGTGGCGGCGCCGTGGCTGTCGCGCGGCGAACTGCAGGTGCTGTTCGCCACCGGCGACGGCGCCCGCACCTCGCCCGAGCCGATGCGGCTGTTCCTGTGCGTCAGCGACCGCCGCGATCTCACGCCCAAGGTGCGGGCGCTGATGCAGGCACTGCTGGATGCACTGCCTGCGGCCTGGCGGGTGGACGCGGCATAACGGGCCGGCTCGGGCTAGTCCACCTCGCGATTCGCATCGGGTATGAGGGACACCAGTCTTTCCGCCAACGCGCGCACTGCTGCGCCGTCCCCTTGCCATCCGACGACCGTTTCGACAACGACACCATCCTGCACAAGATGAAACACGGGCGTCTCGTGCATATCCAGTTGAGAGAACTTCACGCCAGGCACCATCGCCAGCATGGGAAGGTCTGGATGCAGGGTGTTCCAGGCCCGCATCGCCTTCTCCGGCCAATGCGGGTCGCTACGCACTACCAGCCGCATGTGGCCGCGCAACGCGTCGTACCCGGGGTCAGTCACGATCGCCTGTAACGCCCGTGCGGAGAAGCTGCAGTTCGGATGCACCAGCGCAACCACGTGCACCCCGTTCTCCGGGAACGCGATACGCTCAACGGCGTCCGCATGGCCCAGTCTCAGCACCTCCATCCCTGCCGATGGCTCACCCCGTATGTCGGGCAGCGTCGGAACCGGCAGCGACCAGCGGTCGCGAAGTTGATTGGCTTCATCAAAATGCCGCAACGCGACCAGTGCGCCGTGCAGGGCCCGGTGATCCGCGGCACCCGCAGTCCCGTCGGATACGAGTCGCTCGTGCAGGCAGCGCATGCGGTGAAGAAGTGCTTCATCGGGTTGATAGAACGCCATCAGCGCAGTGGCATCAAACAGATCACGCTGATTGTCGGACGCAATCGAGTGGCAGTCAGCGCCCGTCTGCAGATGCGCCGTTCCACCCCGGTACACCGCCTGCATGGCGGCGATGCGCTCCAGCGCAGGCAGGTCTGCGTCGGGCGTGTCCAGCCGGACAAGGTCGGCAAGCAGCGCGTCGGCAGCGCGAGGCGTGCCTGGCTCCGACGCACTGCCCAGCAGCAGGAAGGCAAGCAACAGGGATATGTACACGGGATAGGCCGGCCTGGCGCGGCAACCGCGCCGCATGGGTTGTTCTACCCGGGGTAGCTGTTCCCGTTTGTGACCCGGTGCGAAGACACGGCCTTACCAATCACTGATGAGATCGCCATAGGCACCTCCGACCAGGCCCTCGTAGGAGGGCCTGGAGGCGGCGGGCATGCGATGTCCCGTGGTCGTTCCCCCTCCTGCCTTCCGGTCTCAGCCCTCCGGCGCGAGGAACACGCCGCGTGCTTCGCGCGGCTCGCAGCGCAGGTACTGCGGTGCCGGGGCGAGTGAGTCGCCCAGGGCGGCGGCGGCGTGCCACGGCCAACGCGGGTCGTAGAGGATGCCGCGGGCGAGCGCGATGGCGTCGGCGTGGTTGTGGCGCAGGATCGATTCGGCCTGCGACGGATCGGTGATCAGGCCCACGGCGATGACCGGCATCTTCACCTTGGCCTTGATCGCCGCGGCAAACGGCACCTGGTAGCCCGGCTCCAGCGGGATCTTCTGGCGCGCGTCGAGGCCGCCGCTGGACACGTGCATGAACTGGCAGCCGCGCATGTCCAGGATCTGGGCCAGGGTGCGGCTCTGTTCGATGTCCCAGCCACCGTCAACCCAGTCGCTGGCCGAGATGCGCACGCCCACGCTGATGCGGTCGGACACTGCTTCGCGCACCGCGTCGAACACGCGCACGAGCAGGCGCATGCGGTTTTCCAGCGAGCCGCCGTACTGGTCCTGGCGCTTGTTGCTCAGCGGCGACAGGAACTGGTGCAGCAGGTAGCCGTGCGCGGCATGCAGTTCGATCAGGTCCAGCCCGGCGCGCTCGGCGCGGCGTGCGGCGGTGGCAAAGGCCTCGACCACGGCATCGATGCCGGCCTCATCCAGCGCCTCGGGCACGGGGCCATTGGCCGCGAACGGCAGTGCGGACGGGGCGTGGGTGGTCCAGCCGTTGGGGTCGGTCGGCGGCAAGGGGCCACCGCCGTCCCACGGCCGCGCCGAGGATGCCTTGCGGCCGGCATGGGCGAGCTGCACGCCCAGCGGCATCGGCGACCAGCGCTTCACCGCACCGATCACCTGCGTGAGCGCGGCCTCGGTGGCGTCGTCCCACAGGCCCAGGTCGGCCCAGCTGATACGGCCCTCGGGCAGCACGGCGGTGGCTTCCAGGATCAACAGGCCGGCGCCGGACTGCGAGAGCTGGCCCAGGTGGATCTGGTGCCAGTCGTTGGCCAGGCCATCGGTGGAGGAGTACTGGCACATCGGCGCGATGACGATGCGGTTGGACAGCGACAGCGGGCCAAAGGAGACGGGGGAGAAGAGCTGACTCAAGGGAGGACTCGGGGGGAAGAATGAAACCGGGGCGTTATTGCACTCCGATGTGGGCTTGCAGGCAACCTTGTGGGTGGAACGGTGAGGCCAGCGGGGCAGAGCCCCGCTCTACAAGGGCGGGTTGCCGGCGATTTGTTGGGTGGGGCGGTGCGGGCAGCGGGGCAGAGCCCCGCTCTACCCGGGCGGGTTGCGGGCGATTCGTTGGGTGGGACGGTGCGGCTAGCGGGGCAGAGCCCCGCTCTACCCGGGGCGGGGTGTAGGCGATTCGTTGGGTGAACGATGGGATGAACGCGTCGCCACGCGCCCGGGCACCGCCGCGCCGATCGTTAGGCGGTAGATGGCAACAGGAACGACAGGGCGGCTGCGCAGGGCTGCTCCACCTTCAGGGTGAGCAGGTCGTCGGCGCGGGTGCGGCCGAGGTTCAGCGCGGCCACCGGAAGGCCCGCGGTGGCGGCGGCCTGCACGAACCGGAAGCCGGAATAGACCATCAGCGAGGAGCCGACCACCAGCACCGCGTCGGCCTGCTGGAGGTGGGCGTGCACGGCGGCGACGCGCTCGCGGGGCACGCTTTCGCCGAAGAACACCACGTCGGGCTTGAGGATGCCGCCACACTGCGCGCAGGCCGGCACCTGGAAGGTGTCGAACGCCACGCCCTCCAGATCGGCGTCGCCGTCCGGGGCCTGTGCCGCGTCCAGATGCTGCCAGTCCGGGTTGTGCGCCAGCAGGCTGTGCTGGAACGCCTCCCGCGGGATGCGCGCTTCGCAGCCCATGCAGCGCACCTGGTCCAGGCGGCCGTGCAGGTCGATCACGCCGACGCTGCCGGCCCGCTGGTGCAGCCGGTCCACGTTCTGGGTGAGCAGCACCTCCACCTGCCCGCGCGCCTCCAGCGCCGCCAGCGCGGCGTGGGTGCCGTTGGGCTGGGCCTGGCCGAACCGGGGCCAGCCGGCCAGGCTGCGTGCCCAGTAGCGCTGGCGGGTGGCCTGCTCGCCCATGAAGGCCTGGTAGGTCACCGGCGGGGTGCGCTTCCACTGGCCGTCGGCATCGCGGTAGTCCGGGATGCCCGAGTCGGTGCTGCAGCCGGCGCCGGTGAGCACGAACAGGCGCCGGGCGCGGTCGATGAAGTCGGCGAGTGCGGGGGTCATGGCGATCAGATGGGGGCGCTGCAGGCCCCGCGCAATTGCCCTCAGGGCCCGGGAATGGGCTCGGGCAGCGCCGGCACGGCGACCGGCTGGCCGGCGTCGTCCAGGGCGATCATCACGAAGTGGCCACGGGTGCAGAGTTTGCGCTCGCCGTTGTGCAGGTCTTCGGCGATCAGTTCCACTTCCACCTTCATCGAACTGCGGCCGACCTCGACAATGCGGCCGACGGTTTCCACCATCTGCCCGATGCGGATGGGCAGCTTGAAGTCGACCTGGTCCGAGCGGGCCGTCACCACGGTGCGGCGCGAGTAACGGGCCGCGGCAAGGAAGGCGGCCTTGTCCATCCACGCCAGCGCCTGGCCACCGAACAGGGTGCCCATGTGGTTGGTGTGATTGGGGAAGACGATCTCGGCCATGCGGACTTCGATGGGCGGGACAGTATCGGGGGAGACGGTCATGGGGGTGGCCGGTGCGGATGGGGTCGGGCGGATGATACGGCAGTGACCGTGAGCGGGTGAGGCAGCGCCAAACAAAAAGCCCCGGCACGGCCGGGGCTTTCTGCGTCACACACGCGGGCGTGCGATCAGAACGACATGTCGAAGGCGACTTCGCCCTTCACGCCAACCTGGTAGGCCGAGGAGCGGCGCTCGAAGAAGTTGGTCAGTTCCTGCACGTCCTGCAGCTCCATGAAGCTCAGCGGGTTGCGCACGTTGTACTTCTTTTCCATGCCCAGGCGGTGGAAGTGGTTGTCGGCGCAGTGCTGCAGGTACTGGCGCATGTCGCGGGTGGAAATGCCCGCCACGCCACCGGACAGCACGTCTTCGGCGAACTGCACTTCGCATTCGATGGCTTCGGCGAGCATGTCATACACCTGCTGCTTCATCGCATCGTCGAACAGATCCGGCTCTTCCTCGCGGATCACGTCCACGCATTCGAAGGCGAACTCCATGTGTGCGCTTTCGTCGCGGAACACCCAGTTGGTGCCCGAGGCCAGGCCGTTGAGCAGGCCGCGCGAACGGAAGTAGTACACGTAGGCGAAGGCGGCGAAGAAGAACAGGCCTTCGATGCACGCTGCGAAGCAGATCTGGTTGAGCAGGAACTGGCGGCGCTCGTCACGGGTTTCGATGCGCTTGAGGTTCTGGATCGAGTCGATCCACTTGAAGCAGAAGTCCGCCTTCTTCTTGATCGAGTCGATGTTCTCCACCGCGTCGAACGCCTTGGCGCGCTCGTCCGGATCGGGCAGGTAGTTGTCGAGCAGGGTCAGGTAGAACTGCACGTGCAGCGCTTCTTCGTACAGCTGGCGCGACAGGTACATGCGCGCTTCGGGCGCGTTGAGGTGCTGGTACAGGTTCAGCACCAGGTTGTTGGACACGATCGAATCGCCGGTGGCGAAGAACGCGACCAGGCGGTGGATCAGGTGGCGCTCGCCCGGCGACATCTTGCCATGCAGGTCGCTGATGTCGATCTGGAAGTTGATTTCTTCCACGGTCCAGGTGTTCTTGATCGCGTTGCGATACATGTCGTAGAACTGCGGGTAGCGCATCGGGCGCAACGTCAGTTCAAAACCGGGATCGAGCAGCATTTGACGGGGCTTGTCGGCCATGAGGGCAGTCCTTGTTTCGGTTGGCGGCATCCCCGTAGGGGAAGCGTCGAAAGACCCGCGCGTGTGCGCGGCGGGCTTCCGGCACTGCAGGCGCCGGAGCGCCTGCAGTGACAGCGGTGTTGGTGGAATGCCGGCCCTGTTGGGCCGGCACGCCTTTTACTGGCACGCCTCGCAGGCTTCCGGGTTCTCCAGCGAGCAGGCCACGGCTTCCACCGGGGTGTAGCTGCTGACGGTGGTCTTGGCGATCTTGGTGGCCGGACGCGAACGCAGGTAGTACGTGGTCTTGATGCCCTGCTTCCAGGCGTACATGTACATGGAGGACATCGCGCCGATGTTCGGGCTTTCCATGAACAGGTTGAGCGAGGCGGACTGGTCGATGAACGCGCCACGGTCGGCGGCCATGTCGATCAGCGAGCGCATCGGCAGTTCCCAGGCGGTGCGGTAGACGTGGCGCAGGGTTTCCGGGATCTGCGGGATGCCCTGGATGGAGCCTTCGGCCAGCTTGATGGCGTCGCGCATTTCCGGGGTCCAGTGGCCCAGCTTCTTCAGCTCGTTCACCAGGTAACGGTTGACCTGCAGGAAGTCGCCCGAGAGGGTTTCACGCTTGAACAGGTTGGACACCTGCGGTTCGACGCACTCGTAGCAGCCGGCGATCGAGGCGATGGTCGCGGTCGGCGCGATGGCGATCATCAGCGAGTTGCGCAGGCCGTGCTCCTTGATGCGCTCGCGCAGGGCATCCCAGCGCGCGCTGTCTTCGGGCACCACGTTCCAGGCATCGAACTGCAGCTCGCCGCTGGCCGCACGGGTGTCGGCGAAGGACGGGTGCTTGCCGCGTTCCTGGGCCAGTTCGACCGAGGTTTCCAGCGCGTGGAAGTAGATCGTTTCGGCGATCTTCTTCGACAGCGCGCGGGCTTCGGCACTGTCGAAGGCCAGGCGCTTGCGGAAGAACACGTCCTGCAGGCCCATGCAGCCCAGGCCGACCGGACGCCAGCGCAGGTTGCCGCGGCGGGCCGATTCGATCGGGTAGAAGTTCAGGTCGATCACGCGGTCGAGCTGACGCACGGCCAGGCGCACGGTGTCGGCCAGCTTCTCGTAGTCGAACTCACCGTGGGCATCGAAATGGTTGCCCAGGTTGATCGAGCCCAGGTTGCACACCGCGGTTTCTTCGGCCGAGGTGACTTCCAGGATTTCGGTGCACAGGTTGGACAGGTGGATCACGTTGCCCGGACGCAGGGTCTGGTTGCTGGCGCGGTTGCACTTGTCCTTGAAGGTCATCCAGCCGTTGCCGGTCTCGGCCAGGGTACGCATCATCCGCGAGTACAGCTTGCGCGCGGAGATGGTGCGGTTGGCCTTGCCCTGGGCTTCGGCCTGCAGGTAGGCCTGCTCGAAGGCCTCACCGAACAGGTCGGTGAACTCGGGTACCACGCGCGGATCGAACAGCGACCATTCCTGGTCGGCCTCGACGCGCTTCATGAACAGGTCCGGGATCCAGTTGGCCAGGTTCAGGTTGTGCGCACGACGCGATTCGTCGCCGGTGTTGTCGCGCAGCTCGAGGAAGTCCTCGATGTCGGCGTGCCAGGTTTCCAGGTACACGCAGGCCGCGCCCTTGCGCTTGCCGCCCTGGTTCACCGCAGCGACGGACGAATCCATCGTCTTGAGCCACGGCACGATGCCGTTGGAGTGGCCGTTGGTCGACTTGATCAGCGAACCGCGCGAACGCACGCGGGTGTAGCTGACGCCGATGCCGCCGGAGAACTTGGACAGCTGGGCGATGTCGCCGTACTTGGAGTAGATCGACTCCAGCGAATCCTGCGGCGAATCCAGCAGGAAGCACGAGGACAGCTGCTCGTGGGTGGTGCCGGAGTTGAACAGGGTCGGGCTGGACGGCAGGTAGTCCAGGTTGCCCATGCGGCGGTACAGCGCCAGGGCTTCCGGCACGTCCTCGCTCAGTGCGCTGGCGATGCGCAGGAAGAACTGCTGCGGGGTCTCGATCACCTTGCGGGTGTGCGGATGGCGCAGCAGGTAGCGGTCGTACAGGGTACGCAGACCGAAGTAATCGAAGTTCAGGTCCAGCGAGATGTCGATCGCATCGTTGAGCTTGCGCGCGTTGGTCTGCACGAAGTTCAGCAGGCGGTCGTTGATCAGGCCCACTTCATGGCCACGGCCGACCGACTGGGAGAACGCGTAGATCTCCTGGCCGGACACTTCCTTGGCGATGAAATTGGCCAGCAGACGCGCCGCGAGGCGGCCGTACTCGGGTTCTTCACCGATCAGCAGCGCCGAGGTGCGGATCGACAGTTCGTCCAGCTCCTGGGTGGTGGCGCCGTTGTACAGGCCGGAGATGGTGCGGGTGGCCACGCGCATCGGATCGACAGCGTGCAGACCTTCGGCGGAACGCTGTACCGCGCGCACGATCTTGTTCAGGTCCACCAACTCGGTCGTGCCGTTGCGCTTGGTGACGCTCATGGCGTTGGCCGTGGGCGGCGAGGTCAGCAGGAACTGGCTTTCCTGTTCGGTGGCTGCGCTGGTTTCGGTGCTCACGGCGTTTTCCTCTTGGCGTGATTTGGGGTGGCACAGTGACGCCTGCCGGGCAGGCGCCGGACCGGTGCGCTCGTATCCGAGGGTGGAACAGCGGCGTCGCACGGGCCGCGACCAGCGCAGCCAGGGCTGCGGGCGGTTCCCCTGCGTCACCGGTCATCTCCCCCCGGAGATGTGGCGCGACCGGCACCGCACGCTGTACTTCGTGCGGTTGTCGGCAGGTACGCGATGACGGCTGCGTTGCGGGTCACCGCTGCGGGGCGGTACCGGCTGCGTGCAGGCTCGATCACCGCGCTTCCCTTTTGATCCGGCGACTTGGGGTCGCTGGAACCGACGGCCACAAGATAGTGGGGGTAATAGGGATCGTCAACGCCAAATGTAGTGAAAGTTGGCAATCCCTTACGGCGCAAGGTTCCGCTCCTGGAGCGCGCTCCGGCGCCCCGCCGACCCGTCGAAACCGAGTGCGCAGTCAAGGCCGGAACGGTCATCCCGGACGCGACGCAGGGGCACGGAAAACAGAACGACGGACTCACGCGGCCGTAACAAACCGCGGCGCGCCGCGCCCTGGCGGGGTGACTTCCGACCCGCGCCGGGCCGCCGCGGCGGTGCCACGCTGGCCCCCTCCCCCGCAGAGACTCACGCATGAGACTGGCCCTGACTGGATGTCTGCTGTTGGCCCTGGGCGCGGCCGCCGCCGCCCACGCCGACGCGCCCGGCAACACGCCCCCGCTGTCCTCGCGGGAATGCGGGGTCAGCACGCCCTACGACGTGCTGGTGGACAGCGGCGGGATCTGGCTGCGCAACCGCGCGCAGGTGCCGGCGGAGATCTTCTTCCACGATGGCGAGCTCAACATCGACCGCCAGCCGATCCCGGTGAGCGCCGCCGACGCGCAGCGGCTGCGCCAGCTGGAATGGGGCACCCGGCAGCTGGTGCCGGCGGTGGCCGGGGTCGCCGGCGAGGCGGTGGATATCGCGTTCGATGCGTTCGGCGCCACGGTGGAGATCATGAGCGGCAGCCGCAGCAAGGCCCGCCAGGTGGCGCGCCTGCGCCAGGACGCCCACGATCACGTGGATCGCACCCTCGGCCGCGGCATCTGGGAGCAGGACGCGTTCGGCGCGGGCTTCGAGCAGCGCGTGGAGGAGGCCGCCGAGTCGATGGCCGGTTCGCTGGCGCGCGGCATGATGTGGACCCTGTTCACCGGCGGCGCCGGCCGCATGGAGGCCCGCGCGGCCAGAATGGAAGGCGAACTGGAACGCAGCATGGAGATCCGCGCCAAGGCGCTGGAGGGCCATGCCCGTTCGCTGTGCACCCAGGTGCTGGCGCTGGACGAGATCCAGCGCGCGCTGGAGGTGCGCTACCAGGGCAAGCCGCTGGCGCTGATGGTGATGGACCGTGACGGGGACGATGCCCCGGTCGTGGCGCGGGAGCAGCCGCGGGGCGACACGCTGGCCCTGCCCCGGCCCTGACCGCCCCGTGGCGCCCCGCCGTTTGCGGCGGGTGCCGGCGCTACGCGCGGTGCGGGGTGCCCAGGTACTCGGCGCTCTGCATCTCGATCAGGCGCGAGGCGGTGCGCTCGAACGCGCCCTGCAGGCGCGCGCCCGAGTACAGCGCCACCGGGGAATCGGTGGCGGTGCAGACCAGGTTGACGTGGCGGTCGTACAGTTCGTCGATCAGGTTGACGAAGCGGCGTGCGGCATCTTCGTTCAGCGTGTCGAAGTGCGGGATGTCGCCCAGCAGCACGGTGTTGAACTCGTGCGCGATCTCGATGTAGTCCGACGGCCCGCGCGGGCCTTCGCACAGCGCCTTGAAGTCGAACCAGACGATGCTCTTGCCGCGACCGCGCACCGGGATCTTGCGCGCTTCGATTTCGATGTTGCCCGGCTTGGCCGTCGCACCGCCACTGAGCTCGGCCCAGCGCCCGGCCAGCCACGCATCGCTGCCGGCATCGATCGGGGACTGGTACACCGGCGAGCGGGTCAGCGCGCGCATGCGGTAGTCCTCGGTGCCTTCGGCGTAAAGCTCCACGCAATAGGTCTGCAGCAGCCCGATGGCCGGCATGAAGCTGTCACGCTGCAGGCCGTTGAGGTACAGGTTCTCCACCGCGGTGTTGGAGGTGGTGACCAGGGTCACGCCCTCGGCGAACAGGCGTTCGAGCAGGCGCGCCAGCAGCATCGCATCGCCGATGTCGGTGACGAAGAATTCGTCCAGCACCAGCACCCGCAGCTTGCTGCGCCATTCCTGGGCGATCTTGGCCAGCGGGTCGCTCTGGCCCTGGTGCTCGCGCAGGCGCTCGTGGATGCCGCGCATGAACCGATGGAAATGGGTGCGGTACTTCTGCTCGATCGGCAGGCCGTCGTAGAACAGGTCCACCAGGAAGGTCTTGCCCCGCCCCACCCCGCCCCAGAAGTACAGGCCCTTGACCGGGTCGGGCTTCTTCCAGAACGCCGACAGCCGGTCCAGCCAGCCGTCCTGCGCGCTGTCCACCAGGGCGATGTGGATGCGGTCCAGCTCGGCCAGGGCCGCATGCTGGGCCGGGTCGTCCTGCCATTCGCCGCGCGCCACGCCATCGGCGTAGCGCTGGGTCGGGGTCATCGCGGTATCGCTCATGCGGTGCCGGCGCCCGCGTGGGGCAGCCAGTGCTTGACGCCGTGGGTGATGGCCCCGCGCAGGTCGATCAGCTTGCGGTGGAAGAAGTGGCTGGTATCGGGCATGCGCACCAGTTCATGCGGGGCGTCGATGCCCTCCAGCCACGAGTAGACCGCCTGCGGGTCGACGATTTCGTCTTCTTCGCCCTGGATCACCAGCCACTGCGGGGGCGGCTGGATGCCATCGAAATCCCAGCGGCCGGCCGGCGGGGCGATGGACAGCAACGCGGCCGGCTGCAGGTCGCCGGCCGCACGCAGCGACACGAACGCACCAAAGCTGAAGCCGGCCAGCCACAGCGTGGCGTGCGGCTGCTGCGCGCGCACCCAGGCGGCAACCGCCTTGAGGTCGTCCTGCTCGCCATTGCCGTGGTCGAACTCGCCGGCGGACTGGCCGACGCTGCGGAAATTGAAGCGCACGGTGGCGATGCCGAGGTCGCGCAGCGCGCGCGCGGCCATCGTGACCACCTTGTTGTGCATGCTGCCACCCTCGGTGGACAGCGGATGGCAGACGATCGCCACCACCGGCTGCGCCACGACGTCGGCCTCCGGCAGATCGACCACGACATCGAGCGGGCCGACCGGGCCGTCCAGCGTCAGCGCAGCGCTTTCTTGGGGAAATGGGGGATTGTGCATGGCGTCATAATAGCGTCCCTCCGCGTGCTTCACCGCCGCTCCCGCCGGGTCCGTCATGCACCATCTGGTTTTCAGCGTCATCTGCAGCGTGCTGGTCTCGGTTCTGCTGAAGCTGGCACCGCGCCGGCACCTGGACATGCCGCAGGTGGTGACCTGGAACTATCTGGTCGCCAGCGTGCTCAGCCTGCTGCTGTTGAACCCTTCGCTGGCATCGCTGCGCTCCACGCATGCGCCGTGGCTGGCCCTGCTCGGGTTGGCGGTCGCCCTGCCGGCGATTTTCCTGGTGATGGCCCGCGCGGTGACCCGTGCCGGCATCGTGCGCAGCGACGTGGCCCAGCGCCTGTCACTGCTGCTGTCGCTGCTGGCGGCCTTCCTGCTGTTCGGTGAAACCGCCAACGGCTGGAAGCTGGCCGGGCTGGGGCTGGGCCTGCTGGCGATCCTGGGCATCAGCGTGCGCCCGCGTGCCCTGGCCACCGAGGCCGGGGGCGGGCGCGCGTGGCCGTGGCTGCTCGGGGTGTGGGTGGGCTATGCGCTGGTGGACATCCTGCTCAAGCAGGTGGCGCTGTCGGGTACACCGTCGATGGCGGCCCTGACCGCCAGCTTCGGGCTGGCCTTCGTGCTGATGCTGGGGCTGCAGGTGTGGCGGCACGCCAGCGGTGCCGCGCCGCTGCACTGGCGCAACGTGGGCGCCGGCGCGCTGCTGGGCCTGCTCAACTTCGGCAACATCCTGTTCTACGTGCGCGCCCACCAGCACTTGCCGGACAGCCCGGCGGTGGTCTTTGCCGGGATGAACATCGGTGTGGTGGTGCTGGGTGCGCTGGTCGGCATCCTGGCGTTCGGCGAACGCACCAGCGTGTGGAACCGCGTCGGCCTGGGGCTGGCGGTGGTGGCGATCGGGTTGATCGCGTGGGGAACGTGGTCGGTGTAAGGCAGGGTGCCGGCCAACGGTCGGCACCCATCCTCCTGCGGCATGCAGGTTACCGGTCGAACCCGAGCAGCAGCGGATCGTGGTCGGAGCTGCGCCACGGGCCGGCTTCGTTGCGGTCGCGGTAGCCGACGTCATCGGCTTCGTCGGCATTGATGTGCCATTCGGCGGCACCGCGCAGGCGCTTGACCATGCCCGGGCTCAACAGCGCATGGTCGAGCCGGCCGCTCATGCCGTTGTAGACGTAGCTGTAGGGGTGCGCGACCTTCGCCTCGGTGAACGCGTCGCGCCAGCCCGCATCGTGCAGGGTGCGGATCGGGTCTTCCATCGCATAGGCATTGAAGTCGCCCAGCAGCACGGCGTCGGCGGTGCCGGCGCCGGTCGGGTCGGTGCGCAGCCACTGGTCCAGGCGCCGGGCGGAGTCCACGCGGGTGGCGTTCCAGCAGGCCTGGTCGTCCTTCTGGTCGGCATCGGCGCCGCTGGCTTCCGAGCAGCCCTTGGACTTGAAGTGGTTGGCCACGACAACGAACGGCGCGCCCTTGCCGGCGCGGAAGGCCTGCGCCATCGGCACCCGGCTGTGCGGCCCGAACGGGCCCTCCTCCAGCGTGGCCGGCGCGCCGACCGGGGTGACCCGCGAGGCACGGTAGATGATGCCGACCCGGATCGGGTTCTCGCCCGGCCCCTTCTTGGCATCGATGAAGCGCCAGTCGGCACCGGCGCCGCGGTCGGCATTGAGGGCATCGACCAGCTGGGCGATCGCCGACTGCGGGCCGTAGCCGTCATTCTCCAGTTCCATCAGCGCCGCCACGTCGGCGCCGAGCGCGTTGATGGTGGCCACCAGCTTGGTTTTCTGCGCCTGGTGTTCGGCCGGCGTGCGCGCGCCGCGCAGGGTCGGGAACCCGCCGCCCTGGCCGTCGCCGTTGAAGAAGTTCTCCAGGTTGAAGGCGGCGATGTGCAGCTTGCCGGCCACCACCGGGGCGGCCGGGCGTTCCAGCGCCGGCAGCGTCAGCGGGCGGGTGACCTGCAGGCGCGGAACACCCTTGTCATCCAGCCGCACGATGCCTTCCACATTGCGCAGGATCATGCCGGTGCGCAGGTTCGCGCCGGCCGGCAGGTAGGCCACCGGGCCCGGGTCGCGGGCGTCGCTGCCGTCGTCCAGGCGCAGGCGGCGGTGACGGTTGTCGGCCACCACCTTGTCGTGGGCCGGGCTGCGCGGGGCGGCGACCTCGCTGGGCTGCCACAGGCGGCCGTCGAAGGCCACGGTGAGCTCGCCGAAACGCGCCAGTCCGTCGGTACCGGCCAGGGTCAACGGCGCGGCGATGCGCACCTGCTGGCCCTCCAGGGCGCGCCAATCGGCAGGCGCGGCAGTCAGGGTGACGGTGGCACGGGCGGCCGGGGCCGGCGACGCCGGTTGAGCCTGCGGCTGGGCCTGGGCGAACGCGCACGCCGGCAGCGCCAGCGACAGGGCAAGGGCGAGGGAACGACGGCGCATCGACAGGCTTCTCCACGAAAGGGTGCACAGACTACCGCTGAAATGTGACCCGTCCAGCGCCGCGCGGCGGAACGCCGGCTCGGGCAAAGCAGCTTGGGGTGTCTGGTTGCCGGCCAGCGGCCGGCACTACCTTGCCGGCCAGCGGCTGGCACTACCTTGCCGGCCAGCGGCTGGCACTACCTTGCCGGCCAGCGGCCGGCACTACGGGTTGGCGAGCCGGGGGGGTGGTTGCCGGCCAGCGGCCGGCACTACTTGAGGTTGGCCAGCATCCAGTCGACGGTGGCGTGGATCTGCTCTTCGGTCAGGGCCGGGTTGCCGCCCTTGGGCGGCATGATGCCGCCATCCGGACCGGTGTAGCCCTCCACCGCGTGCTTGTAGAGGGTGTCCTTGCCCTGGGCGATGCGCGCATCCCAGTGGCCGTGGTCCAGGGTGGGAGCGTTGCCCACGCCGTTGGTGTGGCAGGCGGTGCAGAGGTTGTCGAAGATCACCTTGCCGTCGGTGGTGCCGCCATAGGCAACCTGCGAGGCCGCCTTGGCGAGCGCGGCCGCCTTGGCCGCTGCCTGGGCCGCCGCACCGGTGCTGCCGGCATAGACCGCGCCGGCCGGGGCGATGCGCTGTTCGGTGCGCTTCACCGCCTGCGGCGAGATTTCAGGGGGAATGCTGGTGTGCAGATACGCTGCAAAGAGAATCAGGCCGAGCGTGATGGCCATCAGCAGCGCGATGACCATGGAGAAGCGTTTCAGGAACTCGAGGTCGTAATTCCGCACTCTCTATACCCCTGGCTGGTAGTCGTTGGACCACGGCTTGTCGGCCGAGTATGACCAGCGTCGGCGGCGCTCTGCAAGCCGCCCCCGGGTGTCGCATTGCAGCATCGGCGCGACTCAGGCGCCGGCGGCGCGCAGGCAGAAATCGCAGATCGACGCGACCAGCGCATTCTCGTCGCCCTGCGCATCTCGGCTGGGCGCGGTCGGCCCGACCAGCGCTTCGGTGAACGCCCCGACGATGCAGGCGGCGGCCACGGCGGTGTCCTGCGCAGGGAAGCTGCCGTCCGCGATGCCGTCGGCGATGATGCGGCGGAACACGTCACCGAACAGCCGGCGGCAGCGGATGCGCTCGGCGTCCACCTCCGGGTCCACTGGCTCGGCGATGAAGGCGTAGGCCAGCCCGGGGCCAGCCAGGGCGCGGCGCACGAAGGCGGTGATCGCCCGGCGCAGGCGCTCGGGCGCGGGCAGCGGTTCGGCGGCAATCGCCTCGAAGATGCGCAGCTCATGCGCCACCGCCGCCGTGAGCACCTCGACGAACAGCTCGGCCTTGGACGGGAAGTGCCGGTAGATCAGGCCGGTGGAGACCCCGGCCTCGGCCGCCACGGCGGTCACCGGGGCATTGCGGTAGCCGCCGGCCGCTACCAGCGCACGGGTCGCCAGCAGGATGCGTTCACGGGCGCCGGCAAGGCGTTCTTCCATCAGGGCGGAGCGTTTGTAGGCCATTTGTTGATTCTATGTTCAATTTTTGAATTTGTATTCACTTCTTTGTCGAACCCGGCTACGCTGGCGAAACATCGCCCGCGGGACGGCCCTGTCAGCCCGTCCATCCCTCCCGGCGCGTCCCATCCCTTGTTGTTGCGGAGTCGCCCATGCACGTCCCGACCATGAACTTCGATCTCGGCGAAGAGATCGACCTGCTGCGCCAGAGCGTGGCCCATTTTGCCTCCGCCGAGGTCGCGCCGCTGGCCGCCAAGGCCGATGAGGAGAACCTGTTCCCCAACGCACTGTGGCGCAAGTTCGGCGAACAGGGCCTGCTCGGCCTGACCGTGGAGGAAGAATACGGCGGCAGCGGCATGGGCTATCTCGCGCACGTGGTGGCGATGGAAGAGATCTCCCGCGCCTCCGGTGGCATCGCCCTGTCCTACGGCGCGCACTCCAACCTGTGCGTGAACCAGCTGCGCAAGAACGGTACCGAAGAACAGAAGCAGCGCTTCCTGCCCGGCCTGTGCAGCGGCGAGAAAGTCGGCGCACTGGCGATGAGCGAACCCGGGGCGGGGTCGGACGTCGTGTCGATGAAGCTGCGCGCCGACAAGCGCGGTGACCACTACGTGCTCAACGGCAACAAGATGTGGATCACCAACGGTCCCGATGCGGATGTGCTGGTGGTCTATGCCAAGACCGACCTGGCCGCCGGTGCCAAGGGCATCACCGCGTTCCTGGTGGAAAAGGGCATGAAGGGCTTCTCCACCGCGCAGAAGCTGGACAAGCTCGGCATGCGCGGCTCCAACACCTGCGAACTGGTGTTCGAGGACTGCGAAGTGCCCGAGGCCAATGTGCTGGGCGCGGTCGGCGGTGGCGTCAAGGTGCTGATGTCCGGCCTGGACTTCGAGCGTGTGGTGCTGTCCGGCGGCCCGCTGGGGCTGATGGCCGCCGCGATGGACGTGGTGATGCCGTACGTGCACGAGCGCAAGCAGTTCGGCGAGGCGATCGGCACGTTCCAGCTGATCCAGGCCAAGCTGGCCGACATGTACGTGGGCCTCAACGCCTGCCGCGCCTATGTGTACGCGGTGGCGCGCGCCTGCGACCAGGGCCGCACCACGCGCCAGGACGCGGCCGGTGCGATCCTCTACTCGGCCGAGAAGGCCACCTGGCTGACCGGCCAGGCCATCCAGATCCTGGGCGGCAACGGCTACATCAACGAGTACCCGACCGGGCGCCTGTGGCGCGACGCCAAGCTGTATGAAATCGGCGCCGGCACCTCGGAGATCCGCCGCATGCTGATCGGCCGCGAACTGTTCCAGCGCACGCTGTAAGGAAAGACACGCCATGACGGTACTGAGCACCCAGCTGCAACCGGGCAGCGAGACCTTTGAAGCCAACCGCGCTGCACTGCAGGCGGTGGTGGATGACCTGCGCGCCACCCTGGCGCACACCGCGCTGGGCGGCAGCGAGGCGGCACGGCAGAAGCACACCGCACGCGGCAAGCTGCTGGTGCGCGACCGCATCGATGCCCTGCTCGATCCGGGCAGCGCCTTCCTGGAAATCGCGCCGCTGGCCGCGCACGGCATGTATGGCGACTCGATCCCGAGCGCGGGCGTGGTCGCCGGCATCGGCCGCGTGTCCGGCGTGGAGTGCGTGATCGTGGCCAACGATGCCACCGTCAAGGGCGGCACCTACTACCCGATGACGGTCAAGAAGCACCTGCGCGCGCAGGAAGTGGCCGAACAGAACCGCCTGCCGTGCATCTATCTGGTCGATTCGGGCGGCGCATTCCTGCCGCTGCAGGACGAGGTGTTCCCGGACCGCGATCATTTCGGCCGCATCTTCTACAACCAGGCCAACCTGTCGGCACAGGGCATTCCGCAGATCGCCTGCGTGATGGGCTCGTGCACCGCCGGCGGTGCCTACGTGCCGGCGATGAGCGATGAGACGGTGATCGTGCGCGAGCAGGGCACCATCTTCCTCGGCGGTCCGCCGCTGGTGAAGGCGGCAACCGGCGAAGTGGTGACGGCCGAAGAACTCGGCGGTGCCGACGTGCACACGCGCATCTCCGGCGTGGCCGACCACATGGCCGACAACGACCTGCAGGCCCTGGCCCGGGTCCGCGCGATCATCGCCCAGCTCAACTGGCGCAAGCCGGAGCCTTCGCTGGCAGTGCAGGCGCCGGTGGCACCGCGCTACCCGGAGAACGAGCTGTACGGCGTGATCCCGGCCGACACCCGCAAGCCGTACGACGTACGCGAAGTGATCATGCGCATCGTCGACGATTCGCGCTTCGATGAATTCAAGCCGCGCTATGGCGCCACCCTGGTCACCGGCTTCGCGCACCTGCACGGCTACCCGGTGGGCATCATCGCCAACAACGGCATCCTGTTCTCCGAGTCCGCGCTGAAGGGCGCGCACTTCATCGAACTGTGCACCCAGCGTGGCATTCCGCTGGTGTTCCTGCAGAACATCACCGGCTTCATGGTCGGCCGCAAGTACGAACACGGCGGCATTGCCAAGGACGGGGCCAAGCT
Organism: Stenotrophomonas sp. LGBM10; assembly: GCF_046736075.1. Lineage (GTDB taxonomy): Bacteria > Pseudomonadota > Gammaproteobacteria > Xanthomonadales > Xanthomonadaceae > Stenotrophomonas. Next base: position 2,563,001 of record NZ_CP177163.1, on the reverse strand, counting down.
GGTGATGGCCGTGGCCTGCGCCAAGGTGCCCAAGTTCACCGTGGTGATCGGCGGCTCGTTCGGTGCCGGCAACTACGGCATGTGCGGTCGCGCCTACTCGCCCAACTTCCTGTGGATGTGGCCGAACGCGCGCATCGGCGTGATGGGCGGCGAACAGGCCGCCAGCGTGCTGGCCACGGTCAAGCGCGACGGCATCGAGGCGAAGGGCGGGCAGTGGTCGGCGGACGAGGAAGACCATTTCAAGTCGCCGATCCGCACGCAGTTCGAGCAGCAGGGGCATCCCTACTACGCCAGCGCGCGGTTGTGGGACGACGGCGTGATCGATCCGGCCGACACCCGGCGCGTGCTGGGTCTGGCGCTGTCGGCCAGCCTCAACGCCCCGGCGCGGAAGACCGATTTCGGCGTGTTCCGCATGTAATGCACGGGCGGTGTCGCAGGGCACCGCCGCCACTGGCCCGCGCAACGAGACCACCATGTTCACCAAGATCCTGATCGCCAACCGAGGCGAAATCGCCTGCCGCGTCATCGCCACCTGCCAACGCCTGGGCATCGCCACCGTGGCGGTGTACTCCGACGCCGACCGCAACGCGCGTCATGTGCGCCTGGCCGACGAGGCCATCGCGATCGGTCCGGCACCGGCGCGTGAGAGCTACCTGCGCGGCGATGCCATCCTCGACGCCGCACGCCGCGCTGGTGCGCAGGCGATCCATCCCGGTTACGGCTTCCTCTCCGAGAACGCCGACTTCGCCCAGGCCTGCGCCGAGGCCGGCATCGTGTTCATCGGCCCCTCGGCCGCGGCGATCCGCGCGATGGGCGACAAGAGCGCGGCCAAGGCACTGATGCAGCAGGCCGGCGTGCCGCTCACCCCGGGCTACCACGGCAACGACCAGGCCCCGGAATTCCTGCGCGGGCAGGCCGACGGCATCGGCTATCCGGTGCTGATCAAGGCCAGCGCCGGCGGCGGCGGCAAGGGCATGCGCCGCGTCGACGACAGCGCCGCCTTTGTCGAATCGCTGGCCAGCTGCCAGCGCGAAGCGCAGTCGGCGTTCGGCAACGCGCACGTGCTGGTGGAGAAATACGTCGAGCGCCCGCGCCACATCGAGATCCAGGTCTTCGGCGACAGCCACGGCAACGTGGTGTACCTGTTCGAGCGCGACTGCTCGGTGCAGCGCCGCCACCAGAAGGTGCTGGAAGAGGCACCCGCGCCCGGCATGACCGCCGAACGGCGCGCCGCAATGGGCCAGGCGGCGGTGGATGCCGCGCGTGCGGTGAACTACGTGGGCGCCGGCACGGTGGAGTTCATCGCCGGCCCCGACGGCGATTTCTACTTCATGGAAATGAACACCCGCCTGCAGGTGGAGCATCCGGTCACCGAGTGCATCACCGGCACCGACCTGGTGGAATGGCAGCTGCGCGTGGCCAGCGGCGAACCGCTGCCGCTGCGCCAGGACCAGCTGCAGATCCGCGGCCATGCACTGGAAGCGCGCCTGTACGCCGAGGATGCCGACCGCGGCTTCCTGCCCTCCACCGGCACCCTGCGCCACCTGCGCCTGCCGGCCGGCAGCGCGCACGTGCGCGTGGACGCCGGCGTCGAGCAGGGCGATGCGATCACCCCGTTCTACGACCCGATGATCGCCAAGCTGATCGTGTGGGACGTGGACCGCGACGCCGCGCTGCGCCGCATGCAGCAGGCACTGGCCGAGTGCGAGGTGGTGGGCGTGACCACCAACGCGGCGTTCCTGCGTCGGCTGGTGATGACCGATTCGTTCGCGCAGGCCCGGCTGGACACCGCGCTGATCGAACGCGAGCAGGCCGCGCTGGCGCCCAACGAGGGTGACAGCGACCCGGCCCTGTGGGCGTTGGCCGGCATCGCGGCGGTGGTCAGCAGCGAGGCGGCCAGCGTGGACCCGCGCGACCGTCATTCGCCGTGGCAGGCCCAGGATGGCTGGCGTCTCGGCGCACCCGCCGCACGCCGGCTGACGCTGGAACACCGCGGCACCCAGCGCGTGGTCGGCGTGACCGGCCAGCACATGGCGTGGTCGGTGCAGCTCGATGATGGTTCCTCCCTGCCCCTGCACGGCGGCCTGGAGGCCGATGGGCTGCGCGTGCAGATCGGCGACCGGCTGCATCGCGCGCGCCTGGTCCGCGACGGCAACGAGCTGTATCTGTTCGGTGGCGACGGCGTACAGCGTTTCACCGTGCACGACCCGGTCAGCGAAGCCGACCAGGCGGTGGCCGATGCCGGCAGCCTGCTCGCACCGATGCCGGGCCGCATCGTTGCCACCTCGGTGGTGCCCGGCACCCGCGTCGCGCGCGGCGCGCCGCTGCTGGTGCTCGAAGCCATGAAGATGGAACACACCCTGCAGGCGCCGGCCGACGGCATCGTGCAGGGCTACCGGGTCAAGGCCGGCGACCAGGTCGGCGACGGCGCGGTACTGGTGGATTTCGAGGCGGACTAAGCCAGGTGGCGAGGGATGGTCGCCGCGACCCCGCGATCATCCCGCTTCCGCGCCACGCGCTTTTTCCCAGACGCGCTGACCGGGGTCGAACTCGGTCGTGGTCATCTCTGCCGCGCGCCAGCCGACGCCGCAGATGGCCATCGGACCTTCGGCCATCGGCTCAAGCCCGAGCAGGCGTTCGATCTCATGCTCGTTGATGGCGGCGGTGACGAATGCACCCAGCTTCTGCTGGGTCGCGCACAGCAGCAGCTGCTGGGACAGGTGCCCCACATCCAGGGTCACGGCGCGGTACGCCTTGGCGTGATTGCGGTACTTCCAGTACGTGCGCGGATAGCGCGGCGCCAGCACCACCAGCACATGCGCATCGGCGAACCAATGCTGGCCGGCCAAGGCCGACAACGCCACATCGCGCATTTGTGCGCCATCGCCAGGCAATCGCGTCACCGCGTGCGAGGCCGGGTCGTAGTGATAGATGCCCGCCGCCAGCCCGGCGACATGCTGCACCAGCAGGTAGGCCTCGGTGGGATGCAGCCCGCCGGCAGACGGCACGGTCTTCTTGAAGAAGGTGCTGTCGGCCTGGAGTTCATACCGGCCGGTGGCGGCGAAGACACGCTTGAGCAGGCGCGCCAGCTCCTGCAGCGGCAGGGCCTGGGAGACATCGAAATTCCGGCACGTCGCACGCGACTGCAGGAGCGCATCGAACGCATCTTCGTCCGGATGCGGAAGCAGCGTGCTGACGCCGTCCCGCAGCGCCACTGCCGGCGGTGGTGCGCCCAGGTTCTCGCGCAGGCCTGCGGCGGTCTGCATGCCGGCCGATTCCAGCGCGGCGGCGCTGTCCTGCCCCTGCCACCGCCCCATCCAGTGGGCGATGGCGGCCGGGCCCCACCAGTGCATGTCGCGAAGCTGCTCATCGCGTGCGCGCAACGGATGCGCGTGGTCACGCACGAACACCAGGCCCAACGCGATCAGGGTCTGCAGCACGCGATCATCGGCGTCGGCAGGTGGCGCGCTCCAGTGCTGCGGGTCGAACCGGCCGAGCAGCAGCACGGCGGACTCCTCCAGTTCCACCGGCGCATCCAGATGCGGCGCCAGGGCAAGCCAGCGAAGATGCGTGTCCACGCCACTGCCACCGCGCAGTACGCTCTGCAATGAGAAGGACACCTCGCACTGCGGCTCAAGCTGCACGATCCCGCATCGTCGCATCGACGAACCTGCTGACATATCCACGCCCTCCTGAATGCGTCGCGGACCGCGTCCGCCCTTCGTTGTCGGCACCCGCACCGTATTCTTCAGGAGCAGCCGTCCCTGCAGGTGGGCGGCATGGCGTATTCAAGTCGCCCCTGCTCTGGCCGCTACCGATCGCAGGCTTGCCGGCAACGACCGGCCGCGCCTGTCCTGTTGCCCCGCGATTCTTCTTCTGTCGAGACTGCCTGCATGTCGAGTGAAAAGACCCCCCTGAGCCCCGCCGATGCCGTCAAGCTGCTGGACCTGCTGAGCAGCGATGCCGACTTCCGCGCCCGTTTCGCTGCCAGCCCTGCGCAGGCGTTGAGCGAGATCGATGCGTCGCTGGGCGAATCGGCGGTGTTGTGCTGTCTTGATGGCACGCTGGCATCGCCCGCCGAGTTCGAGGCCGCACGCGAAGCGCTGCTGGACCACCTGACCCGCGTGACGATGTTCAACAACCCGCATTGCTTTGTCACCGGCGAGGTGGATGCCTCGCTCAAGCGCACGCCCTGATCCAGACTCAGCGAAGTGCCGCGACAGCGGGGCAGCCCGTTGTCGGGCACCCGTGCACGGCCAGCCTGGCGTCGTGCACATTGAGCGCCTGCAGGGAATAGGAGCCGGCGCTTTCGGCATACGCCCGGCCGCGATTGGCGAGCAGCCATTGCCGCTCCCGTTCCGCATCCTGCTTTGCCCCGTCTGCGAGATAGGCAGTGCGCAGCGCACTGTGGACCTGGTACAGCTCGGTGCCGTCCTCCAGCGCCTTCAGGCGCGCCAAGGCTGACTCTGACTCGCCGCGTCGCCGCAGGTCCACCGCCTCCACGATGGACACCACCTGCGCGGCCCGGGCATCGCCAAGCTGACGTGCGAGCGGCAGCAGGGTCGGCAGATAGTGTGTGGCCACACTATCCAGTCCGGCGCGTTGTGCGGCGTAGACCGCCACGGCGGCGAAGTACAGGCGCTGGCCGCGATCATCGGTGTCGCTGCGCCCGGCCTGCCGCAACAGCGGCTGCACGATGCGGTGGAACTCGGCTTCGGTGGGCGGCCGCCCCGTACTGCCACGCACCGACAGGTCGATGACAGCGAACAGCTCGCATACCTGCACCGACGTGCCGCAATCGGCGGCCGCCCGCTGCGCCGACCGGCGCGCCGCGTCGATGTTGCCCTGGTCCAGGGCCAGCGACGTGCGCTCCAGCCAGTTGCCTGGATCGTTCTTTTCCAGCTTCCCCAGCAGCGTGGAGGCGGCGGCTAGGTCACCGGCCGCGGCCAGCGCCGCGACCCGCTGGCGGGTTCCCTGCCCGCCGCTGGAGACGGCCGCCTCGTTGAAGGTGCGCAGCGCCAGGTTGATCTTGTTCTGCGCCAGCTGGGTACGGCCCAGCAGGTCAACGGCCAAGCTGCGCAGGGGGTACTGCACGGCGTCGCCGTGGCGTACCGCCTGCTCGGCCAGGGCATAACGGCCCATGTCCAGCTCGGACAGGCCGTAGTTGATGTGCGCACCGTGGTGGTCCGGGTAGAGGTCGGCCAGCAGCTTCCACTTTTCAGCGGCGGCGCCCTGACCAGACTCGGTCAGCTCCAGTTGCCACGCATCCAGGTACAGCGCTTCCCGCGGCGTGAGGCGGTCGCGCAGCAGGACGGCCTTGGCCAGCAGCGCGCGCGCCGGATCGCGCTGCCCGCGACCCACCTGGATGCGCAGCTGCCCGAGGTAGGCGAAGGCGAACTCGGGGTCCAGCCGGGTTGCCTGTTCGAAATATGCCAGCGCCTGCGGCATGCGATGTTGGCCGTACGCCGTCAGTCCTTTGGCATAGGCGTTGAGCGCATCCAGATTGGCGGTGGCCACCTCCGGCAGCGGTGCCGAGGTGCGGTCGATATCCTGGAGGGCTTCGCCCAGGCGGCCACGCAGGCTGGCCACCACCCTGTCGGTGGAGGCGAGCACCGATTCGAGGCCGCGGCCGTCGGCATACTCGGAGTAGACCGTCTCGCCACTGCCGGGGTCGACCACTTCGACCGAGACGCGCAGCTTGCCGTGCACTTCCAGCACTGCGGGCAGGATGATCGCGCGCGCGCCATCCCGTGCGGCCACCTCCAGCGCAAGGCGCCGGTCGAGGCGGACATCCGGGGTACGCCGCATCCGGGTCAGCGTGTCGCGCACTTTCATGTCGCTGAGCACGTTGACGAAGCGCGACTGCTCCAGGCTGATCCGGAAGGCCTGCTGCAGGCTGTCGTCGAGCAGGACATTGCCGGTGAGGTTGTTGACGTCCCCCACTACCACCCAGTCGCGCTCGGCGAAGGCGATCGCCGGCTCGGGCCGCAGCAGCATCCACCCGCCGACGGCCAGCGCCGCCACCAGCAGCGCTTCGGCGGCCAGCGCGGCCGGCTGCCGCCACATCGGGATGTCGCGGCGTGCCTTGGCATTGCCGCGCGGCATGCGCAGTGGCGCGAAGCCGATCTCGCCCACCTCGAACACTTCCTGGGTGGTCGGCACGCCCTTGAAACGCCAGCGGCCATGCGACTTCCACAGCAGGCGCTCGCCGCGCTCGCCCAGTTCGCCGGTGGCGCGGTGGGTCAGCGATTCGGCCACGGCCGACAGCAGGATCTGGCCCGGTCGGGCCAGCGTCATCAGACGCGCGGCCATCGGTTTGGCCAGGCCCTCGACCTCCAGCGACTTGGCCCCGACCTTGATCGCCTCGGGGCTGTTTTCCCAGGTCAGCACTTCGCCGACGTGAAGGCCGGCGCGGGCGCGCAGGACGATGCCGCGCTGCTCGCCGATCTGCTGCAGCCCGCGCTGGTAGTCCAGTGCGAAACCGAGCGCATCGATGGCGCGCTCGAACAGCAGGAAGAGACCGTCGGAGCGGTCGATCTGGTGCCCGTTCCACTGCTGCTGCAGGGTCAGCACCAGGCGGTCGTGCTGCTGGAACAGCTCGGCCGCGGCGGTATCGCCGATGCGCTCGACCAGGATCAGCGAATCGCACAGGTCGGTGAACAGCAGGGCCCGCAGCTGCGGGGTCTGGGTCGACGTTCCGATGTCGCCATTCATGCCGCTCTCCCGATCAGGGCGTATCGGTCGCTGCACGCGACCAGTGCAACCGGTTGCCGCCCAGGCGCTTGGCCTGGTACAGGGCGCTGTCGGCGCGAGCGTACCACTCGCTCCAGTCGCTGTGGGCGTCCAGCAGGCCCACCCCGATGCTGACCGGGCAGACGTGCGGCATGCTGTGGGCGCGGCCCATCAGGCCGTGCACGGCGCTGAGGATGAACTCGGCGGCGTGCTGCAGGACGTCGGCGTCGGCCTGCCGCAGCAGCAGGCAGAACTCGTCCCCGCCCAGCCGGCAGGCCATGTCCTGCTCGGCGGCGACCGAGCGCAGGATGTTGGCCACGCTCTGCAGGACGCGGTCGCCGGCCTGGTGGCCGTGTTCGTCGTTGACCTGCTTGAAGCTGTCGCAGTCGATCAGCAGCAGGCCCTGCGGTGGGCCGTCGGCGTGGCCGCGGCATTCCTGCAGGTACAGCGCCAGGCCGCGGCGGTTGTGCAGGCCGGTGAGCTCGTCGGTGCGCACCAGCTCGCGGGTGTGGGTGAGCTGGTGGGTGGTGACGTACAGGTTGTCCAGCGCGGTTTCCAGGTCGTGGTTGCGCCGACGCAGCTGGCGGATCAGGACCTGTTCGTTGCTGACCACGCGCATGATGGTCCGGCGCAGGAAGTACGCCACCAGGCCCGGGTCGCGAAGGACCAGGCGCTGGAAATCGGCATGGTCCAGCTCCAGCACCACGCTGTCCTCCAGCGCGCGGGCGTCGGCGCTGCGCGGGTGGTCACCGATGAGCAGACCCAGTTCACCAAAGAACTCATGCTGGCCGAGCGACTTGACCACCAGGTCTTCGCCGAAATCCAGTTCCACCGCGCCGCTGTCGATCACATACATGGTGTCGCCGGGCTGTCCGCGCAGGAACAGCAGGTCGCCGGCGGTCAGCTTGCGCTGGCGGCCGAATTCGGCGAACAATGTGAATTCGTCGGGGCTCAAGACGGCATGGACGATCTCAGCCATCGCTGTCTGCGCGATGCCTGGCTCCTGTTCGCACACAATCGCCGCCGCAACCTTGCCGGTCATCCCGTGCACCCGCTTCCCAGCGTTCCCCCGGTGAGCAGAAGAGGATAGCACCGTTAAAAACTGTGCGCCTCATCCCATTTCCGACCCGGGAGGCCCATTTTTGCCCCTCCCCGTTCATCTTCACGCCCCCGGCAGGCTGCGGGAGGACAGGGTGCAACGATTCTGAAAATGCCAGCGGCCGCGCGGGCCGCATCCCACGGATTGCAGGCCTCCCCGGCGGATTCACCCGTGACGGCAGCGGTTGAGTAGGATTTTCCCGATAGCTGTGATGGCGTCCCGTCCCTAGGATCGCGCCTCCGGTCCATAGAACGTTGACGATATGGATGTCGCTCGCGCTGCGCTGCCGGCCACCCTTGGCGCCCCCTCCCAGCAGGCGCGCCTGATCCAGCTGCTCGGCCCGGCCTCCGGTCTGGTGGTGGAGCGCTTCGAGGGCCAGGAGGCGGTCTGCGGCAGCACCCGGTTCGAGATCGACTGCCTGTCCACCGATGCGTTCCTGGACATGGCGCCGTGGCTGGAGCAGCCCCTGACCCTGCAGGTGCGCCGCGCCGATGGCGGCATGCGTCAGTGGCACGGCCTATGCACCGAGGTGGCCCAGCTCGGCAGCGATGGCGGCCTGGCCCGCTACCGGCTCACGCTGGAGCCGTGGACCGCGCTGCTGGCGCTGCGCCGCAACGCGGTGATCTTCCAGGACCTGGACACCCGCGCCATCTGCGAGCACATCTTCGCCGACTACCCGCAGGCCGCCTTCCGTTTCGATGTGCAGGCCGCGTTGCCCGCCCGTGCGATCACCACCCAGTACCGCGAGAGCGACTGGGGCTTTGTCACCCGCCTGCTGGCCGAGGCCGGCTTGGCCTGGTGCATCGAGCAGACCCAGGATGGCGAGGCCGCGCACACACTGGTGGTGTTCGACCCGGCCGCCGAGCGCCCTGCGCTGGGCAGCCAGCGCTTCCACCGCAACGACATCGCCGAGGCGCGCGATGGCATCACCGCGTTTGCCGAGCAGCGCCAGCTGGTGCCCAACGCCAGCAGCGTGGCCAGTTGGCACAGCGAGCAGCTCACCGCCGTCAGTGGCCAGAGCCAGGCCGAGGCCGGCGAGCTGCCGGTGCTGGAGGTGTACGTGCAGCCCCGCGCCGGGCGCTTTGCGCAGGCCGCGCTGGCCGCCGATGAGGCGCAGGCCCGGCTGGATGCGCTGCGCGTGCCGATGACCCTGTTCCAAGGCAGCGGCTCGGTGCGCACGCTGGCGGCCGGCAGCGCCTTCACCCTCACCCAGCATCCGCAGCACGAGGGCCAGGCCTTCGTGCTGCTGGCCGTGGCGCATGCGGCGGTCAACAACCTCGGCCACGGCATCGTCGAGCTGCTCGGCGAAGCGGCACTGGAGCAGGGCAGCTACCGCAACCGCTTCGTGGCGGCCCCGCACGACACCCCGATCCGCGCCCTGCCGCAGGACCGCCCCACCCTGCACGGCCCGCAGACCGCTCGCGTGGTCGGCGTGGCCGACAGCGTGGTCAGCCCCAGCCGCGACCACCAGGTGCGCATCCAGTACAGCGGGCAACATCCACACCTTTCAACTGTATGGATACGGGAGGGTGGTATCTGGTTGGTATGCGCCCAAGCGTGATGAGGCTCATTGATGATGACAACCCACTAAGCGCCCCAACCCATGCCGACCTTGTCGCGGAGCGAGCCCTATCCTTTTCGGTGACAGAAGCTATAAATGGCGGACGAATTCAAGCCGATGATCGCCTCAGAGAAACGCGAAACGCGAAGAGCATCCTACTTTGATAAGACACACAACTGCAGCGCTCCTAAGCCTATCCGTCGCATGCTGCCAATCGGAAAACGTGACCAATGGCATGCTTTCGCAAACACCGCGGACCGGCAGAGAGTCGAGCTCCCCCACCCGCGAGTCGCCCACCTATGCGATCACAGCAGACGGGAAGACCGTCGTCATCACCCGGGACGGCGTGGAGAAGCGATGCCGCCTCTCCGAGGCAGCAACAATGGCACGCCTGTCATTTGATGGGGGTGCACTGATCGTCTCCGAATCATCCTATCTCGGTGTCGAGACGCTTCACGCCTGTCAGGGCAAAAAGATCGATCCAGTGCACATTCCGGAGGCTGCAGGCGTACTGGGTGACGTCAATATTGAACGCAACCTCTATGTAGCAATGACCCTTGTTTCAACCCAACCTTGGTCGTACGTTGCTACGGTCGCACGGCTTGGGTCAACTGCGAATCTTGTCGACCTTCCTGGAGCCTACAGCTACGCAAAGCCTGAGGAAGTGCTTGCGGAAGAGTCGTTCGCATACTCGGCAATACAGGGGCCGTTCGCGAAGATCTCTCCCGATGGCAGATATGTTGCGCCTGACGGTGATATCTCTTGTGATGCTGACGCATACGTCGGTGTCTGGGATATCACCAACAAGGAACGCGTGATCGTTGATCAGACGCAGACCACCGCCGAGCACGAATGCGACGCGCTGTTTGGTAAGAAGTCCGATTAGGGGCGCTCCAACGAACGAACACTGCGCTGGTCAGCGACACGCGCTTGGTGCTCCACAGCGGCGACGGCCCCCCCGACCGACCGCCGCTGCGGCCCTCCCTGGCCGCCCGTGTTGATCCTCAGACCGCGCGCCCGGCGCTGAACTGCTCTTCTTCAGTGGAACCGCTCAGTTCGGTGGTCGAGGTCTGGCCCTGCTGGATCGCCTGAGTGACGGCATCAAAGTAGCCGGTAGCGACCTCGCGCTGGTGCTTGACCGCCGTGAAGTCGGGGAACGTGCATGCCGGCCAGGGCCTGCTGCTGTCCACCAGCGCCCGCCAGGACGCCACCTCCACGATGCTGGACAGCCATGAGGCCATCGAGCAGCTGCGCGGTGCCGAGCGGGCGCTGGAGGCCATGCACGACACCCTGCAGAAGCAGGACGTGCCGCCGCTGGGCGCACTCACCAGCACCGCCCAGCTGCGCGCCAGGATCGACCCGAGCGCCGAGGGCAAATACGGCGGACAGGTCAACGGCCAGTCCGGCATGAAGCCCGGCGGCGGCCGCACCCCGGGCCAGGACCCGGTGGAGCGCTTCGCCGCGCCGCTGCTGCTGGCCGACTCGCCGGACCGCATCGTCTGGACCACCCCCGCCAGCGCGGTGGCCTACGCCGGCCAGAACCTGCAGATGACCGTGCAGCAGGACCTGCAGATCAGCGCCGGGGAAACCGTGTCGGCGGTGGCCGGCGAGCATGTGGCGCTGTTTGCGCAGGCCGGGCCGGTCAAGGTGATTGCCGCCAACGGCCCGGTGAGCCTGCAGTCCAACACCGGCGAGCTGGAGCTGCTGGCCGACCAGGCCATCACCGTGACCGCCACCGACGACCGCATCGACATCCTGGCCCAGCAGAAGGTGGTGCTGCAGGCCGGCAACAGCGCGATCACGCTGGAAGGCGGCAACATCACCTTCAGTTGCCCGGGCACCTTTACCGTCAAGGCCGGGCAGCATCCGTTCATGGGCGGGGAGAAGAACGAAGCCTTCCTGCCGCCTCTACCGGACGGCACACAGCAACTCTCTCATTGGATAGCACTGAACTACATGGACGTAGACACGCAGCAGGCTATGGCCGGTACGCCATACGAAATTCACTTCGACAACGGCGCCACCATCACAGGCAGGCTCGACGCGGATGGCAAGGCGCACCACGCTCCCATCCCTAACAGGAAGGTCGCCAAGGTGATCTATCAGGCGCGCGAACCGAACAAGGACAACGCCTGGCCCGCGCTTGAGCTGATCGCCGCTGCCAAGGAAGGTGGTCATGGCTGACGGCGGGGTTGACCGCCCCAACCAGGCCGCACCGGTCACGCTGCAGCAGCTCCGCGACGCCCTCGCATTCGTCACCGATCAGTACAGCGCTGTAGCTGACGGAACCAAGAACGTCTTTGTCTGGCTGTGGGAGGCCATCCAGGGCGACTTCAACGAGCAGCGCACCACCGGTCAGATTGCCTTCGACACCGCCATCTCGATGATTCCCGGCGTGGACCAGGTCTGCGACGTACGCGACATCATCGCAAGCTGCAAACAGATCAACAAAGACAGCAGCGACACCTGGGCCTGGGTCGGGCTGGTGCTGTGCCTGATCGGGTTGATCCCTACCGTCGGCTCCCTGCTGAAGGGCGTGCTGAAGATCTTCTTCCTCTACGTCCGCCGCTTCGGCCTGAATCACGTTGCCCGCGCCGTGGACGAAGCGATGGACTGGGTCATCACCTTCCTGCGCCGTCGCGAGGTGATGAAGTACTGGAAGTCGCTCAAGTGGGATCGCCTGTTCCACGAACTGGCAAACCAGACCCGTATCGTACGTGCCCTGGTCAGCCCAAAGGTCCTGCTGGACGCCTTTGATCGCGCCATCACGCTGATGGACAACCTGCTTGGCTTCGTCAAGAACATCCCCATCATTGGACCCGCCGCGCAGAACACCATCAAGCTGGTGAAAGACGTCAAGGCCCTGGCGACAACGAAGATCAGCGCCCATACGGCACCCGCGCTGAAGATCCTGGACGAGATCATTCGCCGCCTTGAGATCGAGGATCTGATACAGCGCCGCGGCGTGCTTGACGCAGGGAATGTGCATTTCACGGGAACGCTGCCGGAGGCGCATGCGATCACACTGATGCGGCGAGCAAGTCCGCCGCCCCGCTGGCTAAGCACAGGCAACATCTCAAGGAACATGCCTATAGCTCCCAAAGATGTACGTGCACAAGTCGATCAAGCATCCAATGATCATGACTATCTGAAACTCACCAACTCTCAGATTCGGAGCTTTTCCACTTTAGAAGCCGTAGAACTCAACGGCCCGCTCAAACTGTATCGCGTGGTTTCTCCAAGCAACTTCGCCGCCAGTGCCGACTGGATGTCAGAAGACCTTTTCAAAAGAATCATGCGATCTGAGGACCCAAAATCAGACTGGCGCAAGTTTCATGCCGTATGGCCCGACTGGAATCCAAATGGTCAGTTCGTCATCTATGAGCTAAAACGCGGCGAGAAGTTAAAGGTTTGGCGCGGAAAAGCTGCGGCTCAAGAGAAGGACGATCTACCCGGACATCACCTTGAAGGGGGGTACGAACAGATCAAGTTCGATAGTAGTGCCCTGTTCGACGAGGAAGGACGTTCTCTACGAAGTTCAACTGATACCATAAAAACTGCAAAGGACAGCAGCAGTTACTACGAAGCGGATCCGAAGACCGGGGCTCTCACCCTCAGCCCTATGACTTATGACGAATTGAGGGATCTTCCGGCACATGAACAGGCCAGATACCAAAGCCTGCGCACGGAGATCAATCATCCGAAGATCGTGGGCCCGTTCGACACGAACTGGGGAACCAAGGATTTTGACTCGCAGTCGAATGACGTCAGACTTGGCCTACCCAATCTTCCCGGCCAGATAACCAGGAGTTGAATGAAATGCCCAAGAGCCAGCCTGAGCTCAACCCTTGGCACAAGCGTCAGGCGGCACTCTTGTACCACTTCGCCTCAGCAGGCTACCTGAAGGGACTACTTCCCAAGATCGATGCGCTCATCAACTTCACTGACGAAATCGTTGATCAACGGAGCCCTCTCGATGCCGCTGGAGTCGCGCTCGCGGGCTGGAGTGCCGTCAGTACAGCAACTCACTTCTCCACGTTTGCCTACCCTGCACTTGTTGAGTTTCGTGAGAGTGCGATTCACGCGTTGGCAGCACGCGCCTTCCAGTGCTACTTTGCCGTTGGTGACAATCAGTGCGCCCGAATGCTCGATGAGTACGCGCATCAGATGATTTGGGCAACCACCGAGCAGGAAAGCGAGTTCAGAGCCCGATCTGAGGCGGCTTTCAGGTATGCAGAGAACATCAGCGACATCATCCGCCGACCTTTTTCCTACACCGATTTCACCTTCTGGATAACGTGGGAGCAGGAGAAGCTGGCGTTCCCTTCCATTCCCAGCTTTAGAGTCCACACAGATATCCAGGCCCGGTCGGGTCAGATGCCGCCCCGGACCGGCGTGTACATGCCGGCAGACGATCCATTTGGAGCCCTTCAGTTCGCCTGGACTGGCGGACACGGAGAGTTGGGAGACGCCCGTACGCTCAACTCCTTTGGGAGACACGTATTGGATCGAGTGGGTAGAGAAGGCCTGTGGTCCAACGCTGCGCTGCTCCATCAGATCATCAACGAACGCAAGCACAAGAATCTTGTGAGCGAGATGGAACGGTCCAGCGTGTCGCTCGGGCCCTCGGCTGTCGCTCGTCACTCCTTTGAAGCGCGCCCGTGTGGATGGTACTTCGTCGAAATGCTGGACGACGAACACGAGCAGATCGATGGCACTTACGCAGGCACATCGAGCGTCCCGACCTCCACTCGCCCACACAGAGTCGAAGCGGGCCAACAGGTGCCACAGAACGGCTGGTGGTACACCCCGGCCCAAATGGGATCCCGCCGCTACTTCAAGAAGGGTGACCGCTTCCCCGAGTTGAAGGGCAGCGACTACGGCAATGTGCTTTGGATCTGGTCACCCGATCAGTCCGATCCGAAGCTATGAATGAAACTGTAAGTTCATCAAGATATTGGGAGCTCAATCCGTGGCAAAAGCGTCAAGCCACGCTGCTCTATCACTTCGCCTCCCTCCCTTACCTCAAGGATCTGCTGGAGCAGATCAATCAGTTGGTGAGGTTCACCGACGGCATCCTCGAGGATCGTAAAGGTCTGGATACTGCGGGGCGTGCGTTGGCCAACTGGCAGACTGTCCAAACCGCTGGACACTTCTCCAGTCATGCGTTTCCGGCACTCGTTGACTTCAAGCAGCAAGTGACCAGAGCCGTTGCCGCGCGTGCCTATGAACGTTACAGCGAGGCCGGCGAAGTGCAATGCTCCCGGATGCTGGAGGAGTACGCCTATCAGATGACCTGGGCCACCGCAGAGCAAGAGAGAGCGTTCAAACTCCGCACTGAAGAGGTCTTCAGTTACGCTGACAACATCAGCACGGTGATGCGCCGCCCCACACTATGTAACGACTTCATCTTCTGGCTGCTTTGGCAGGAGAACGCTCATCTGTTCTCCAGCATTCCCCGCTACCGCGTCCGCACCGATATTGAATGTGTTAGCGGCCAGACCCCGCCACGAACGGGCGTCTATGTTCCGCAAGATGATCCTATGGCGGCACTTCAGTTTGCTTGGACGGGCGGCTATGGAGAGCTGGGGGAGACCTACACGCTAAACGACTTTGGTTTGATTGCAATGAGAGAGGCCGGAAGAGCCGGTCTATGGTCTGATTCTTCGATCCTCCATTCCTTGATAAATCGACCCGAACATCGCGACTTGCCGAACATAGACGACATGGAACGTGAATACGTACCACTAGCGCCAGCTGCCGTTGCTGGAATGGCCTTTGAAGGAAGGCCGTGCAAGTGGTACTTCGTCGAAATGCTGAGCGACGAATACGAGGAAATCGACGGCACCTACGCAGGTACGTCGAGCATCACGACCTCCACTCGCCCACACAGAGTCGAAGCGGGCCAGGATGTCCCGCAAAGCGGCTGGTGGTACACCTCGGCCCAAATGGGATCACGCCGCTACTTCAAGAAGGATGACCGCTTCCCCGAGTTGAAGGGCAGCGACTACGGCAACGTCCTTTGGATCTGGTCGCCCGATCAGTCCGATCCGAAGCTCTGAGCGCGATCATGGATTCAGCCGCGAATCGGGAGCTCAATCCCTGGCAAAAGCGTCAAGCCACGCTGCTCTACCACTACTCGTCACTGGCGTATGTGGAAGGCCTTCTAAATAGAATTGATCAGCTCGTCTCTTTCGCTGATTCACTTTTGGAAGAACGCTCCAATCTAGATCCGGCAGGAAGAATGCTCGCGAACTGGCAGCCGATCGACACTGCTGGACACTTCTCAACGTACGCTTACCCTGCTCTGATGGAATTCAGGGAGGGGGTTATCAAGGACATCGCCGCGCGCGCGCATCAGGTTTTTGACATCGCCGGCGAGCGCCAGTGCTCACGCATGCTGGACGAGTATGCGTACCAGATGCCTTGGGCGACTCAGGACCAGGAGGGGCAGTTCAAACATCGTGCCCAGGCTGTCTTTCACTATGCGAGCAAGATCAGCGAAATGATGAGTAGGCCGAGCTTGTGGGACGATTTCGTATTCTGGTCACTATGGCAAGAGGACGGGAAAGGGTTTTCGCACATCCCGAGATTCCGTGTTCGCTCAGACCTTTGTTGCTTCAGCGGCGACACGCCCCCGCGCACGGGCGCATATGTCCCAGCAGATGATCCTTATGGCTCCTTGCAGTTCGGCTGGACGGGTGGATATGGTGAACTTGGCAACACCTACACGCTTAACCAATTCGGCAAGCTCGCATTGGAGCGTGTTGGCAGGGAAGGACTTTGGGAAGATGTCGACGGACTTCATCGACTGATCAGTGGCCCGGAGGGCCTCCTCCTTCGAAACATCCAACAGCGCGAAAGGTCGCGCCCCCACCTCGCACCCGCAGCTGCATCCCGGGAAAGCTTTGAGGATCGACCTTGCCGTTGGTTCTTTGTTGAGCTGATCGACGATGAGTATGAGGAGATCGACGGCACCTACGCAGGCACGTCGAGCGTCGCGACCGCCACTCGCCCACACAGAGTCGAAGCGGGCCAAGATGTCCCGCAAAGCGGCTGGTGGTACACCCCGGCCCAAATGGGATCACGCCGCTACTTCAAGAAAGATGACCGCTTCCCCGAGTTGAAGGGCAGCGACTACGGCAATGTGCTTTGGATCTGGTCATCCGATCAGTCCGATCCGAAGCTCTGAGCGCGATCATGGAATCAGGCGCGAATCTGGTGCTCAATCTGTGGCACAAGCGTCAAGCCACGCTGCTCTGTCGCTTCGCCTCCCTCCCTTACCTCAAGGGTCTGCTGGAGCAGATCAATCAGCTGATCGGGTTCTCATGGCCGGCGTATGACAGCCGCTTGGGTCGAGATAACGTTGTCAACGATGAACCTGGTGCATTGCGGGATACTCGCAATAGTTTTCAGATCGATACCACGGGAGTTTGATCCATGTCCCGAGCATTTTTACTCTTTGCCCCCTTTCTCCTGTCAGCCAGTACGTGCTCCGCCGCTGCAGACACGCAGACGTTGCAGGAGCATTGCGCAGGTACAGCGGCTGACGACCTGGTTGTGATTGGGAGATTTGCGCAAGGGCATGAAAAAGTCAGCGCTTGCCCGCCCGGAGTGGACAGTGGCTGCATCTACGGCCTGACAGTTGGTCAAACCTACAGCGCTGGCACGCCGGACCTCAACGCCGACGGTCAACCAGACCAACTCGTGAGGCATTTCGGCTCGAACTACGGGGACATCGACGTAGTGCACTACCTTGGATTCGTGCAATGCGGAGATGGCACGGCCATCAAAGTGCTTGAAGGGCAGTTCAAGGATGTCATCGCACCAATCATCATCACGGAACCGTGGCCCGATCTGACGGCCACGCGTGGATGTGCAGCGCCCGGGCACGAAGAAGACCCGCCGCAGGAAGTCACACTCAGCTTTAATCCGGAAACCTATCGCTATGAGGAAGCCCCGAAGCTGGATCCCGCTTCCGCGTGCACACACTCCTCCTGAGCGAATCGAGCGGCTCCTCGATCGGGCTGTTGTTTGCGGTGGTCATGGCGTGGTCCCGATGCATGGCGGGCATGGCTGCACCAAGGCAGCGTGTGCGGCAATCCAACCTCGGCCTGAAAGGGTTCATCAGGCATCCGACGATGGTCCCAATCACCGGACAGCCCCACACACAGACAGCGGCGGACGGTCCCTCCGACCGCCCGCCGCCCCGGCCTTCCCTGGCCGCTGTTGGTGATTCTCAGGCCGCGCGTTCGGCGTTGAACTGCTCTTCCTCGGTCGACCCGCTCAGGGCGGTGGTCGAGGACTGGCCCTGCTGGATCGCCTGGGTGACGGCATCGAAGTAGCCGGTGCCGACCTCGCGCTGGTGCTTCACCGCCGTGAAGCCACGGTCGGCCGCGGCGAACTCGGCTTCCTGCAGTTCCACGAAGGCGCTCATCTGGCGGCGCGCGTAGCCGTGCGCCAGATTGAACATGGAGTAGTTCAGGGCGTGGAAACCGGCCAGGGTGATGAACTGGAACTTGTAGCCGTAGCTCGCGATCTCCTTCTGGAAGGTCGCGATGGTGGCGTCGTCCAGGTTCTTCTTCCAGTTGAAGCTGGGCGAGCAGTTGTAGGCCAGCAGCTTGCCCGGGAACTTGGCGTGGATCGCCTCGGCAAACTTCCGCGCGAACTCCAGGTCGGGCTTGCCGGTTTCACACCAGATCAGGTCTGCGTACGGAGCGTAGGCGAGGCCGCGGCTGATCGCCTGGTCCAGGCCGTTGCGGGTCTTGTAGAAGCCTTCCACGGTGCGCTCGCCGGTGGCGAACGGCTGGTCGTTGGCGTCGATGTCGCTGGTCAGCAGGTCGGCCGCCTCGGCATCGGTACGCGCCACCAGCAGGGTCGGCACGCCGAGCACGTCGGCGGCCAGGCGCGCGGCGTTCAACTTCTCGATCGCCTCGCGGGTCGGCACCAGCACCTTGCCACCCATGTGGCCGCACTTCTTCACCGAGGCCAGCTGGTCCTCGAAGTGCACGCCGGCGGCACCGGCCTCGATCATCGCCTTCATCAGTTCGAATGCGTTGAGCACGCCGCCAAAGCCGGCCTCGGCGTCGGCCACGATCGGCTGCAGGAAGTCGATGTCGTCCTTGCCTTCAGCGTGGTGCAGCTGGTCGGCGCGCAGCAGGGTGTTGTTGATGCGCTTGACCACCGCCGGCACCGAATCGGCCGGGTACAGCGACTGGTCCGGGTACATCTGGCCGGCCAGGTTGGCGTCGGCGGCCACCTGCCAGCCGGACAGGTAGATCGCGTTGAGCCCGGCCTTGACCTGCTGCATGGCCTGGTTGCCGGTCAGCGCGCCGAGCGCGTTGACGAAGTCCTTTTCGTGCAGGTACTTCCACAGCTTCTCCGCGCCCAGCCGCGCCAGCGAGTGCTCCACGTGCACGGTGCCGCGCAGGCGGACCACGTCGGCGGCGCTGTAGTTGCGCTGGATGCCGGCCCAGCGCGGGTCGGTGTTCCATTCGTGCTGGATCTGTTCGGCGGTGGGCAGCTTGCTCATGTCGGTTCTCCAGGTGGGGCATTGGGGCAGCGGGGCAGAGCCCCGCTCTACGGGGGTGGGTCAATCGATACGGGGATGTGGCAGCGGGGCAGAGCCCCGCTCTACGGGTGGGTCAATCGATGCGGTCGTAGGCGGGCAGGGTCAGGAAGTCGGTGAGGTCGTCGCGGCGGCTGAGGTCGGCCAGCAGGGCGATGGCCTCCTCGATGCGGGCCGCACCGGGCAGCGCGCTGCGGTCGCCAAGGCGGGCCGGCAACTGGGCCAGGGTGGCGTCGAGCAGCGCCAGGTCGATGGCGGTGCCGTCGTCCAGGTGCTGGCCGCCGGTGTGAAGCCACTGCCAGAGCTGGCTGCGGCTGATCTCGGCGGTGGCCGCGTCCTCCATCAGGTGGTGGATCGGCACGCAGCCGTTGCCATCCAGCCAGGCGGCCAGGTAGCGCACGCACACTTCCACGTTGCCCTCGAAGCCGGCGCGGGTGATGGTCCCGGCCGGGGCGGCGATCAAGGCGTCACGATCCACCTGCACGTCGCGGCGCAGCACCTGGTGCTGGTTGGGCCCGGGCATGTGCGCGTCGAAGATCGCCTGGGCCACCGGAATCAGCGCCGGGTGTGCGACCCAGGTGCCGTCGTGGCCGGCGCTGACCTCGCGCAGCTTGTCCGCGCGCACCCGCGCCATCGCCTGCTCGTTGGCGGCCGGATCGTGGTTGATCGGAATCTGCGCGGCCATGCCGCCCATCGCGTGTGCGCCACGGCGATGGCAGGTCTGGATCAGCAGCTCCGAATACGCCTTCAGGAACGGCTGGGTCATGGTCACCTGGCCGCGCTCGGGCAGCACCTTGTCGCGATGGCGGCGGAAGGTCTTGATGTAGGAAAAGATGTAGTCCCAGCGCCCGCAGTTCAGGCCGACGATGCGGTCGCGCAGCGCATGCAGGATCTCGTCCATCTCGAACACCGCCGGCAGCGTTTCGATCAGCACGGTCACCTTGATCTGGCCGTGCGGCAGGCCGAGCATGCCCTCGATGTGCGACAGCGCGGTTTCCCACAGCGCGGCCTCTTCCATGCTCTGCAGCTTGGGCAGGTAGAAGTACGGACCGCGCTGGCGGCACATCAGGGTGCGGGCGTTGTGGTACGCGAACACCGCCGCATCGAACAGGCCGCCGGCCAGCGGCTGGCCGTCGATGCGCACGTGTTTTTCGTCCAGGTGCCAGCCGCGCGGGCGCACGATCAACACGGCCTGCTCGTTCAACGGGCGCAGCGCGTACTGCTTGCCGTTGGGCGCGGTGTGGGTGAGGTCGCCGCGCACGGCGCCGATCAGCGCCTGCTGGCCGGCCAGCAGGTTGCGCCAGGCCGGGGCGGTGGAATCCTCGAAGTCGGCCATGAACACCTTGGCGCCAGAGTTCAGCGCGTTGATGACCATCTTCGGGTCGGTCGGTCCGGTGATCTCCACGCGACGATCCTGCAGGGCGTCCGGAATCGGCGCCACCGTCCAGTCGTCGGCGCGGATGGCGGCGGTATCGGTGCGGAAGTCGGGCAAGCCGCCGCCGTCGAAGAAGGCCTGGCGCGCCTGGCGTGCCTGCAGCCGGCGCTGGCGCTCGGGTTCCACCGCCCGGTGCAGCGACACCAGCAGCGCCAGTACCCCGGCCGGCAGCAGCGCGGCCTGGCCGGCGAGCTGGGTGGTGAGGGCGATGCCCGGGGTGGCCGGGGCGTCGGCAGGGGTGGGCTGGGCGGTGGCGTAAGCGACGGCGGACATGGACGACTCCTGCGGTGCGGTAGGGCTACACCGTGCGCCGCCGTATCTGTATTTGACAAAGCAGTTATTGCAATGCTCTACATAAGTTGTGCTTATACTCGTTACGCCATGCCCACACCGCGACCGCCAAGTCCCCGGTTTTCCTACAAATCCGACCGGCTGAAGCCGCTCCGGGCGTTCTGCCAGACGGTCCGTCTCGGCTCGGTCTCACGGGCCGCTGAGGCGCTGTTCGTCAGCCAGCCGGCCATCAGCCAGCAGTTGCAGGCGCTGGAACGAGAGCTGGGGGTGGGCTTGTTCGAGCGCAGCGGGCGCCGGCTGGTGCCCAGCCGCGAGGGCCAGCTGCTGTACGAGATGGCCCAGCCGCTGGTGGAGAACCTGGATGGGCTGGAGGCCAGCTTCCGCGACAAGGTGAAGGGGCTGGACGCGGGCGAGCTCAACATTGCCGCCAACAGCTCCACCATCCTGTACCTGCTGCCGCGCATCGTGGAGCGCTTCCGCCAGCGCCATCCGGATGTGCGCCTGACCCTGCACAACGCGATCAGCGCCGATGGCACCGACCTGCTGCGCAGCGACGCGGCCGACCTGGCGGTGGGCTCGATGACCGACGTGCCGGCCGACCTGAGCTACGCCCCGGCCTACCGCTTCGAGCAGGTGCTGATCACCCCGCCGGCGCATCCGCTGGCCACCCTGCCCGAGCTGACACTGACGGCGATCTCGGCCTACCCGTTGGTGCTGCCACCCAAGCGCCAGATCACCTACCGCCTGGTCGACCAGGTGTTCCAGCGCCAGCGCGTGCCGTACACCGTGGCGCTGGAAGTGGGCGGCTGGGAGGTGATCAAGCAGTACGTGGCGATGGGCATGGGCATCTCGATCGTGCCGGCGCTGTGCCTCAACGATGCCGACCGCGACCGCCTGGCCACCCGCTCGATGAGCGCCTGGTTCCCCGAACGCAGCTACGGGGTGATCGTGCGCCGCGGGCGGTTCCTGTCGCCGCAGGCGCGTGCCTTCATCGAGCTGATCCAGCCGGACCTGTTCAGTCCGCGCAGCTATGATGAAAGCGGTCATTCCGAACGCTGACGCGCCTGCCATGTCGATCGAACTGCGCCACCTGCGTTACTTCCTGGCCGTGGCCGATACGCTGCATTTCGGCCGTGCGGCCGAGCGCCTGGGCATGTCGCAGCCGCCGCTCAGCCAGCAGATCCGCCAGCTGGAAACGCTGCTCGGCGCGCGTCTGTTCCTGCGCGCCAACCGCCGCGTGGAACTTACCGATGCCGGCCGCGTGCTGCAGGAACAGGCAAGCGCGGTGCTGGAGCGGATGGACAAGGCGGTCGACCTCACCCAGCGCGCGCAGCGCGGCGAAACCGGCGAACTGCGCATCGGCCTGACCCGCGCCACGCCACTGTCCACGCAGATTCCGCAGGCGATCTTCGCTTACCGGCAGCAGTTTCCGCAGGTGCAGTTGAAGCTGCGCGAGATGAACACCCTGCAGCAGATCGATGCCCTGATGGCCGGCGACCTGGATGTCGGGCTGATCCGAAAACGTGCGCTGCCGGCACCGTTGATGTCGCGCAAGCTGTTCAGCGATCCACTGGCGCTGGTGGTACACGACCAGCATCCGCTGGTGCGCGGGCTGCCGGCCGATGCGGCAGTGGCCTTGCGGCTGTTCGCGCACGAGCCGTTCGTGGGCTTCCTGCGCGAGGTCGGTGCCGGCATCCACGATCATGTCATCGCGCTGTGCCGCAGCGCCGGGTTCACGCCGCGCATCGTGCAGGAGGCCGGCGAGGCCTCGACGCTGATCAGCCTGGCCGCGTCGGGACTGGGCGTCACGGTGCTGCCGTCGTCGTGCAGTCACATCCAGGTGGATGGGGCGCGGTTTGTGGCCCTCAGTGATCGCGCCGCCAGTTCGGAAGTGCACGTGGCCTGCCGGCGCGGTCCGGCGTCGCCGTTGATCGCGCACTTCACCCGGCTGCTGCAGGGCCAGGCCAACGGTTGAGCATCGGCGAGGCCGGCAGCGAAATGGAAGCACCCCGGACAAGGACAGCCATGTTGATCGGTAAACCACGTTCCATCTTCAATCCATAGGCGATGGTGATGCTGACGCGGGAGATATGCTTCCGCCACGTGCATTCCCTGATCAGGCTTCCGTTTCCGGGCAGCGCACTGTTCCGGTTCGATGCGGGATCAGGAGCGTTCGCGCTCGGTGAGCTGACCGAATTCTTGCAGTCCGACTGGGTCGCCGGCAGCGTGGCGGCAGCACGGGCGATCTCGTCCCATGCCCCGTCGTCGTTGAGGCACTTCAGCATTCAGTTCATGGCGGAGAACGTGGCGTTCCACGTGCTGGCCGACGACGTCGTGCTGCTGGATGAGCGCCACGTCAGCGGCTGAGCGCCAGTGCGGCGGCGGCCGGTTGCGTGCGGCGCCCCAGGCGCCAGGCGACGGCAGCGCCGGCCACGGTCAGCACGCCGACGAAGCCGCACACGCCCAGCCAGTCCCAGTGCGTGTAGAACACCCCGCCGAGTACGCCGGCCACGCTGGAGCCGAGGTAGTAGGCGAACAGGTACAGCGCCGATGCGTCGGCGCGCATCGCACCGGCGCGGCTGCCGACCCAGCTGCTGGCCACCGAGTGCCCGCCGAAGAAGCCGAAGGTCACCAGCGCGATGCCGGCGGCCATGCAGCCCAGCCACGGCAGCGCCAGCAGCACGATGCCCAGCGCGATCAGGCCATAGCAGATCCCCAGCACGCGGCTGCGGCCGTAGCGGTTGGCCTGCTGCCCCATCCACGCCGAGCTGAAGGTGCCGACCAGGTAGACGCTGAAGATCAGGCCGACCACTGTCTGGCTCAGGCCGTACGGGGGCGCCATCAGGTGGTAGCCGAGGTAGTTGTAGAGGGTGACGAACACACCCATCAGCACGAAGGCGGTGGCGAACAGCCACGGCAGGCCGGGGTCGGCAAACAGGCTGCGCCAGCGCGCCGGCAGTTCACGCAGGCCGCTGCGGCGGCTCTGGAAATGGCGCGACGGCGGCAGTTGGACCCACAGCAGCAGCGTGCTCGCCACCGCGATCAGCGAAACCACGCCGATGCCCCAGCGCCAGCCCCAGTGGTCGGCGACGATGCCGGCGATGAGGCGCCCGCTCATGCCGCCGATGGCGTTGCCGCCGATGTACAGGCCCATCGCCAGGCCTAGCGCGCGGCTGTCCATTTCCTCGGCGAGGTAGGTCATGCCCACCGCCGGTACGCCGCTCAGCGCGATGCCGAGCAGCGTGCGCAGCACCAGCAGGGTGGACCAGTCATCCACCATCGCCGTGGCCAGGGAGAGCACGCTGGACGCCAGCAGCGCGGCAACCATCACGCTGCGCCGGCCGATGCGGTCGGAGATCAACCCGGCAATCAGCATCGACACCGCCAGCAGGCCGGTGCTGAGCGACAACGCCAACGCGCTGTTGGCCGCCGATACGCCGAAGTGGCGGCTGAACTCGGGCAGCAGCGGCTGCACGGTGTAGAGCAGACCGAAGGTGGAGAAGCCCGCCAGGAACAGGGCGGCAGCCGTGCGCCGGAACGCCGGCGTGCCCTGCACGATGTGGGAGGTGGGCGTCAGGGCTGCGGTGTCGCCGTTCATTGCGTCAGGGCCCAGGGGGCGGGCCGGTGCGTAAGGGTCAGCGGTCAGGATAGGCAGCCGTTACAGGACGATCCATAACCTGGAATGTCTGGATTGAGACGTTCTCGATATCGATACAGATTCACCGTGACGTCCCCGCCTGCGCCGGGGACGCACGGGCGGGGTGCTGCGGGCCGTTACAGCGCCTGCCAGGTGAACCCGTCGCCACGGCGCCAATAGACGCGGGACGCCTTGCCATACAGCGCCGAGGCATCGACCAGGCCGAAGAAGCGGCCGTCCAGGCTGTTGCCGCGGTGGTCGCCCAGCATCAGCACCTTGCCGGCCGGCACGGTCAGCCCGGCGATGTCGGGGCCGCCGCCCTGGCCCAGGTCGAGCTGGGCCAGATGGGTACCGAAGTCCTCGACCTCGCCCTGGCTGGCGTCGGCCAGCGGGCGGCCGTTGATGCTCAGGTGGCCATCGCGCAGTTCGACCCGGTCGCCGCCGACGGCAGCGATGCGCTTGATCAGGCGGACGCCATCGCGCGGCGAATCGAACACGGCCACATCGCCGCGCTGCGGCGTGCCGGTGGCCATCAGTTCCAGCCCGGTGAAGGGCAGGCGCAGGCCGTAGGCGCGCATGTCCACCACCACGCGGTCGCCGGGCATCAGCGTGTGCTGCATCGAGCCGCTGGGCACCTGGTAGTGGTTGGCCAGGGTGTCGCGCGCGGCGCTGAGCAGGCCCAGCATCACCAGCAAGGGCAATGCCTCCTTCTTCAGCCAATGCAGTACGCGGTTGTGTCCTTCGGGGGTGGCGGCGTGGGTATCCATGTCAGCGCTCGGTGGGTAGTGGCGGTGTGACCGTGGCGGCGGCCGGCAAGTTCCCGGGCGCCACACGGAAAACTACGCCGTGTTTACGCCGCCGCCGCCGCACCGGCATGGCGGTTTTACGGCCTGCGGCCGCATCGTGGCCACACCGCGCCGCAGGGCGCTCCAACGAGGTGTTCCATGACCATCCTGCTGATCCGGCACACGCCGCCGAGCGCGGCGCCGGATGCCGCGCCGCTGCCTGCCCGGGTCGCCGGGCACCGCCTGGCCTGCCACGACTGCGACTCGCTGCCGGCGCTGGTGCGCTGCCTGCAGGCCGCGCGACGCAGCCGCCCGGCCTGGGTGCTGATCGCAACCACCGCCGTGGCGGCACCGCAGTGGGCCCGCTATGGCGCCGCCGTACGCGCCGCGCTG